>JAUMYV010000012.1:31918-39703 GCA_030528445.1 Porphyromonadaceae bacterium
GGCTCTGTGCAATATCCTCGCCATTAGCTGTGAGCGTCGCTAGTTCGTATCCCGTGTTGGGTTCTACGGTAACGCTTACCTCTGTGTTTGCTCGAACATGAGTAGGGGCTGCAACAGACAGGCTAATCTGCCCTTCGCTGCGATCAAACTCGGTCGTGATCGTGTAGAACATGACTTCCTCTGGGTCGCCCTCGTAGTTGTCTTGGAAGCCGTTTTCTCCATAAAAACCGATAATCCAACCCTTGCCCTTAGCTTGCTTTACAAGCGACTTACTAATCCGATTGCCTTCGGGGATTGGTTCTATTGTAGCTCTTATATAGATGCGCCCATTCGATTCGTGATCGAAGTCATCTATATCACTACCAGGGGTGTAGCGTGGTAAGCTCCCAATAAATCTAGTCATGGCATCTAGACTGAGGCTGTTGAAGATAAAAGATGCAGAGTAGATAGTACTGTTGGGGTTGAGCTTAACCTCATTTAGCTTATTGATATGAGCGGATATAAATTTTGCTGCCGAGGTTGTGGATAGATCTAATGTAGCTAGCTGGTTGTTTGTTATCACTAGCGTTTTGTATCTCACAGATCCTGCTATGAAACGAGTCAATTGGTTGTGGCTAGCATTCAATCTTATTCCATAGTCCCCTGTATTATTGACTCGGCTCATATCGAGGCTGCTCAATTTATTGTTGTTGAGCTCCAAGCGCCATAATTCGGGTGTTTCTTCTACCTCAAACTGCGTTAATCCTATATTGGGCACCTCTACCTCCCTCAACTTTGGGCACCGCCTTAGGCTCAGACTCCCTATCTCGCTCTGCGAACACTTAATGACGGACAATTTAGCCAAATCGGCGACCTCTAGGCGAGGTAATTTCACTCCTTCTAGGTCGATAATAAAAAGCTCATTCTGGCTGCCAACGTCCAAAGATGGTAAGGAGATATTTTGTAGTTTCAGTGAAATAAGATGTGAATTGGGACTGAGATGAAGTTCCGTAATCCCAACTTGAGTAAGATATATGCTAGACAGCTTATTATTGGTCGATAGATCGAGTACTTGGTTTAGTCTAGGAGCATCGGTGATAGTCAAAGAAGCCATACTAGGGCTATTGGATACATCAAGGCCGACTAAGGACTCGACATGTTCAATACCAAGACTGTACGTTCGGTAAATACGGACCTTGCGATCTTTGAGACGTAGATAAAACCATGGATTGGTGCCTATGGAGCCTTCTTCTTGTCTGATTAACTCTGCTCCCTCGAAAACGGGCTCAAGTAATCCTGGGCCAGTACCAAGACGAATGGCAACCTCCGAACCTATTGGGCTGTCAAATGTCAGCACGCTGTATTCGTGCTCGTTGGATTGAGCCAAAGCATGTAGACTTGTCAATACAAGCAGGCTTAAAAGCAACCTCCAAACCTGCCGTAGGGATTGCAAAGCCTGCGTTCGGCTTTGCTGTAATAATTGTTTATTCATAGATTTTTGGTGATTTATATTGTAACTATGTCAGTTTTTCTTGATCCAAGAGAGAGCATTCCTCTGGTCCTAAGCTAGTGAATAAGGGGAGAGAGCATATTTTTGTTTTCCCTAGAGGCCATTTACCTAACCTCTATGAAGAGACTGATAATCCATTCAGTTATACAGGTGAGGCTAGAGGGCTTTGAAGAGTTAATCAATTATTCTGTTTGTTACTAATCACTCCACAAAGGTAATTATTTTCTTTGATTTATCGTTTTTATATTGAGATCTAGTCCTCTATCCTTTAGTCAGTTTCGCCCTTACAGGGCTCTAACCGACTTCATCCGAATACCTAGGGAGACACTCACTGCGTTCGTTTATCCTAGGCTAGAAGACTTACGATGGTGTGTCATAATACGCAAACTGCTGTATTACTTGCGACATTCGGCTTCGGTCACATACTAGAGAGTATGCTCCCTTTAGCCTCAGTCTTAGTGCCTTGCATTTTGCGCATTCTGAAACAACAAAAAAGGGGAGGGGCTGCGACAAAACGAATCTTGCCACAACCCCTCTCATTGGTCAGCTAACGCTATAAGACTATAGTCTATAGGTAAGGCCTAGATCTATCACAAGCGGAAGCGACGAACGCTGACACTCAACTTCATAAGCAACATATTTCTGAACATTCCAATTAATCGAGAAGCCAGAGAAAAACTTAATACCGAGCCTATCTGTCAGATCACGATTATATCCCCAGCCTGGAGTTAGCGATATAGTTCCCATGTGATATTCGGATAGTGGCGTGTTCGTGAGGAATGTATATTTATTCCAGAGATAGTTGATACCCAAAGCGAGGAAACCGCCATTGTTGTTGGTACCGGAATACTTCACGGCACTATGATACCAACGCCCCTGCAAGCCCATTGAGGGAGTTAGACCATCGTAGTAAAAACCTTTGTTACTCCCATTGAACACATAGCCAGCATTGAGGACAGCTCCAATATGCGCCTTAACTATCCACCGAGTAGACAACGCTTGTTCATAGAAAACAGTATTCAAAATACCGACCTCTGCGCCCATGAGACTTTTCACGCCCTGCTGAGCTTTCATCGACCAGAAACCGATCACCAACGCAAGTGTCAATAAAATCTTTCTTTTCATGTGGTTAAGTATTAAAAGTAACAGCTCAAATATAGCAATCTATAATTGAAGGATGAAACAGACGAAACCTCTGCAGTGCAACAAAGCTCAGCGCATAGTATCCCCTCGACGACAATGCAACAGCCTTTGCTCGTTCGCTCTGCTTGTAAGTAGCGATAAAAAGCATCTGCCTTGCGCGGATTCGTTCCGCCCGTGGCGCGGAGACGCTGCACGCGGCGTCGCTACAAATTACTATGCAATCCTTTTTTTGCGGTTTTGGTTAAAGTGTGTAAATGGATTAATATCAAATTGGACTTATTTAGTCAACCACCTTCGGGAGCAAGCTAGACTTCGAAGAAAAACGCTTAGAGATTTTTTCGGATTAGTCCTACAATCCGCCACGATGTGTACACACATCCGAAAAGATTAGTGCAGAGAAATTCTGAAATCCGAGCTCCAACGCAATCAAATTGCCCAAAAATCCACTTTATCCGACTGATTATCTTTATCTTATAAAACAAGCGTTTTAAGCGGTTGTTTTCATTCGGCTGGGACTAAGCACCGAAACGAGGTCGAACGTAATCTAGAGCCTCCTAGAGGCCAAATAAGCAGTTTGGGCTTTCGACCCCAAAAATCCAATTAAAAGGACAAAACAGACTCAGATTTAACAAAAACTGTAAACAACCCGAACAATCCATCCAAGCAGTCAGGATAATAAAACACAAATACAGCACGTTAGTCCATCAAAGCAGCTAGAACAGTAGCGCTACTTTGACCTTCGAGAGTCTATCCACTAGGCTTATTGTACTCACCTGATAGCCCCCAAGCATCATGATTGCAGTCAAAGTAGATACCTTACATATAGTTTGAAAATTAGGCTAAACCAAGGGGCAAAATAAAATGATTACCTTTGCGCCAATTATCGCATAAGTATTTTTGGAGAACGATACATACTAATCGTACGACTGATGAAGAATTTTATCGAAGAGCTACGCTGGCGCGGGATGATACACGATATGATCCCAGGAACGGAGGAGTTACTAACGAAAAAGCGCGTCTCTGCTTATCTAGGTATCGACCCTACCGCCGACTCACTGCACATCGGACATCTTGTAGGCGTGATGATGCTACGTCATCTGCAACTCTCTGGTCACCGCCCTATCGCCCTGATAGGTGGTGCGACGGGCATGATTGGCGATCCATCTATGAAGAGTGCCGAACGCAAGCTCCTCGACGAGGATACACTTCGCCACAATCAGGCATGCATCAAAGCACAGCTATCTAAGTTCCTCGACTTCGACAGCGATGCCCCCAACGCTGCCCTACTGGTCAACAACTACGATTGGATGAAGGACTTCGGCTTCCTCGAGTTCATTCGCGATATCGGTAAGCACATCACCGTCAACTATATGATGGCTAAGGATTCGGTCAAGAAACGCCTAAGTGGCGAGGGTGAGGGGATGTCCTTTACTGAGTTTAGCTATCAGCTCCTGCAGGGCTACGACTACCTACATCTGTATAGAGAGCATGGCTGTCGCTTACAGATGGGCGGATCAGATCAGTGGGGGAATATCACCACAGGTACGGAGCTCATCCGCCGAAAAGATGGCGGTGAGGCCTTTGCCCTAACCTGCCCACTCATTACCAAAGCTGACGGAGGTAAGTTTGGCAAGACGGAGAGTGGCAACGTTTGGCTAGACCCCAAGCGTACGTCTCCATACGCGTTCTATCAGTTCTGGATCAACGTCAGCGATGCCGATGCAGCACGCTACATCAAGATCTTCACGACCCTATCGCAGGAGGAGATTGCAACCCTCGAGGCAGAGCAGGCGGCATCGCCACATCTGCGCCCCCTGCAGCGTCGCCTAGCGGAGGAGATCACCGTGATGGTACACAGCCGCGAGGACTACGAAGCTGCAGTAGAGGCTTCATCCATTCTCTTCGGCCAAGGCACCAAGGAACAGCTACAACGTATCTCCAAGGATATGTTCCTCAGCGTTTTCGAGGGTGTACCTCAATACTCGGTGATCCGCACCACTCTAGTCGAGGGAATCAAGGTTATTGACCTGATGACCGAGCATGCCAGTATTTTCGCCTCCAAGGGAGAGCTCCGCAAGCTCATCCAGTCGGGCGGAGTAAGCCTCAACAAAGAGAAGATTGAGCATCAAGACCAAATAGTCAGTCTGTCTGACCTCATTGCCGAGCGCTATCTGTTGATTCAGCGCGGCAAGAAGAACTATTACCTAATCGTCATCACAGATTGAATCCTATAAAAGCTAGCGGATCGAGGTAGCCTGCGTAGTACCCTCGTCCCTAGCCTATTTTTCTATGCATCAACTCTCCATCATCATCGTCAACTACCGAGTACCACTGCTCCTAGGGCAGTGCCTAGGCTCTGTAGCTGCCGCCATCAAAGATCTAGACGCGGAGGTATGGGTCGTCGATAACGCCTCGGGAGATGGCTCCATCGACTACCTGAGAGAACGCTACCCGTGGGTCAACTACATCGAGAACAGCGAGAACCTAGGTTTCTCTCGAGCCAACAACATGGCTATCGAGCGATCCACTAGCGAATTTGTGCTACTGCTCAACCCCGACACGATCATTGCAGAAGACACCCTAACCCGATGCCTAGAGCATATGAGGCAGCAACCTCGATGCGGAGCAATCGGAGTCAAGATGCACAACATACAGGGGCGCTATCTTCCCGAGAGCAAGCGAGGCTTCCCCTCGACCTGGGTTTCATTCTGCAAACTATCGGGACTGACTCAACTCTTCCCCGAGTCGAAGCTATTCGCCTCGTACTACATGGGGCATCTACCCAACGACCAGACGCATTCGGTAGAGGTACTCTCTGGTGCATTTACCATGCTACGTAGTAAGGCGCTTGAGCAGATTGGTCTACTGGACGAGCGTTTCTTCATGTACGGCGAGGACATCGACCTCTCTTATCGCGTCGTAATGGGAGGCTGGACGTGCGACTATCTGCCCACGCCCATTATCCACTATAAGGGCGAGAGCTCAATCCTAGATAGCTCGAAGTATATTCGTTCGTTCTACGGAGCTATGGCGCTATTCTACGACAAGTATTACCACGGCAAGGCTAGTAAGCTCGGCAAGGGTATCATAGCCCTCTCGATCAACTGCCTCAGTATGGTCGCCAAGGTGCTAGCATTCTTCCGTCGCTGCAAGCCAGCCGATCCAGCGAAGCCTATTCGCGTAGAGCTACCACTAGAGACGCTCCCAGAGAAGGGCGCGCACCTCTTGGTAGATTTCCCCAAATACAGCCACAAAATGATCATCGACGAGATAGCCAAGCATCCCGAGCAGGAATACACCTATCATTTCCTTAACCAAGAGGGAAAGATGATCTCACCGCGCAGATAGGCCGTACAGCAACAAAAAATGACGAGGGACAATCGGTATTACCGATTGTCCCTCGTCATTTTTTGTGAGGTCTTAGTGAAGCGCTGCAGCACGTAGTATTTCGCAGATGGTAGGATGTGGGAAGACGATACGGCTAAGCTCCTTGAGCGTCATACCGCGATCGATCGCCATGATTGCAGGCACTAAGATTTCGCTACTTGCGTTACCCAGCAGATGAGCGCCTAGGAGTACGCCCTGCTCGTCGGTGATGAGTTTGCAGAATCCATTGACCATCTCGTTCTCGATCACGAAGCGTCCCGAGAGCGACATAGGCACTTGATGCACCTGATACGCCACGCCAACAGCTTTGAGCTCAGCCTCCGTTTTACCTACCGAGGCAATCTCGGGGTCTGTATAGACGATACCAGGGATAGCTCTATAGCTCATCGCTTCGGGCTCACCGAGAATGTGCTGCACCGCTACCACTCCCTCACGCGTTGCCGTATGGGCAAGCATAGACGTACCATTGATATCTCCCACAGCATATAGCCCAGCGACATTCGTACGCATATATTCGTCCACGACCACGGCACCACGCTCAGTAACTACGCCTACGGTTTCTAGCCCTAGCCCGTTAATCATCGCACGGCGACCCACACTTACTAGAATGCGCTCCGCTGCAATCTCCACAGCTCCGTCTGGCCCTTCGGCATGAATCGCGCCATTGCTTACGCCCTGAACCTTAGTATTGAGATGGAACTTGACTCCTCGCTTGGCAAAAGCAGTCTGTAGCTCCGTCGAGATCTCCTCATCCATCGGACCAAGAATCTTAGGCAACATCTCTACGACGGTTACCTCTACGCCTAGCGTATTGAAGAAAGACACAAACTCCATCCCAATGACGCCGCCACCGATTACAGCCAAACTCTTGGGCAGTTCGCTCACTTGAAGGGCTTCGCGAGCTGTCCAGTAGCCATGCTCCTGCAAACCGGGAATAGGTGGCACCCAAGCCTCCGAGCCTGTGGCTAGGATAACATGCTTAGCCTGATAAGTCGCTTCGCCAGTCTCTACGTTGAATACGCCATTAACCTGCCCCGCCAAATGCGCCTCAGCCTCCAGCAAGGTTACATTATGCTTCTGGAGACCCAGCTTAATCCCAGCTCCAAGTTTTTTAAGAATCTTATTCTTACGCGCCATCAATTTGGAGAGATCCAAATCAACTTCGCTAGCCGAGACAGCATACTTACGGCCGTCCTTGGCCTTGGCATAGATATGAGCAGAGTGTAGTAGAGCTTTGGTAGGGACACAGCCTTCGTTGAGGCAGACGCCACCTACTTTGTTTTTCTCGAAGATAACGACAGACAGCCCTCTAGCGGCTGCATATTCGGCTGCATCAGCTCCACCTGGGCCGGCACCGATAATGGCCAAATCATAGATCATAGCGCACTGATATATTAAAATTCAGATTAGATAGTATGTGTATTGCTACGCAAATCGCTCGCAAGGTAGCACTTTCCCTATGATTAGCCAAACAAACGAAAACAAGGCAAGGCTAAACCGACATATACATCGGAGAAGAAGGCAAGATATGAGAGCAGAAGATCAAGGAAGTGGGCACAAAAAAAGGTTAGACCTAGATTCACATCTAAACTCTAACCTATCCCTTAATCATTATGAAAACTGTCGTGGAGAATATCGGACTCGAACCGATGACCCCCTGCGTGCAAGGCAGGTGCTCTAGCCAACTGAGCTAATCCCCCGAGATACTATTGTAGTCCCAGGCAGATTTGAACTGCCGACCTCTACATTATCAGTGTAGCGCTCTA
>JAUMYV010000119.1 GCA_030528445.1 Porphyromonadaceae bacterium
AGAGGTATGATGTCGCTTAGACTAGACGATTTTTTCGCTTAGACTATAAAATAATGGTAGAGTGTCGTCATCTATTCCAAATCTCAATTGGCGTGGTCTGGGTAGAGGAGGTATTGCTTACGCTTGCGTTTGAAGAGCTCTAGGCCTTGTTGCCAGCTTTGGCGGATTTCGGCTTCGCTCAGTCCCGCTTCTAGCTGCTTGGCTAGGAGCTTATTGCCTGCGATGAGCTCAAATGTTCGCGGACGATCGATGAGCTTGTGTCCGTTTCGCCCCGCTAGGTGGTAGTAATGGATGAGCCATTTGAGTGATAGTTGCCCCTTGGGAAGCACTTCGTCGGTCAGATCTACGCCATAGCAGACTTGCCCTTTGTGCTTAGGATTGCTGTCTGCTCCTGGTGTTACCTTGGGCGTAAATGTAAAGGCTCCGTAGGCTCGGTGCGGATAGCCCAAGATGCGAAAAGGTTGCTGAGTACCTCGGCCGACGCTTAGGATCGTTGCCTCGAAGAAGCAGAGCGATGGATATAGCTCTATTGAGCGAGCATCAGGGAGGTTGGGGCTAGGGCGAACGGGTAACGTGTACGGCTGACCATGCTGCCAGCCCTCTATCGGGATGATGTCTAGCGTACAAGGCTTCCCACCTCTAAGCCATCTCTCTCCGTTGATCATCCGCGCCAATTCACCTACCGTCATTCCGTGCATCGTAGGGATAGGATGCATGCCGATGAAAGACTTGCAGTCGGCCTCTAGTATTGGCCCATCTATGTAGTCGTTGGGATTGGGGCGGTCACAGACGATGAGTTGCTTCTGCTCCTCGGCTGCAGCCTCCATGAGATAGTGCATGGAGCTGATGTAGGTGTAGAATCGAGCTCCGACATCCTGCAAGTCAAATACAATCACATCTACATCCTCTAGCATCTTGGGGGTCGGGCGCTTCTGCTTGCCGTATAGGCTAATAATGGGTAGCCCCGTCTTGACGTCTCTGCCGTGGCGCACATACTTGCCAGCATCCACCGTCCCACGAAACCCATGCTCTGGGACAAAGATTTTCTTGACCCTAACCTTGCTGGAGAGTAGTGTATCCAGTAGATGTGTCTGTCTCTGGCCCACTACGGAGGACTGATTGGCCATGAGTGCTACACGCTTGCCTCTGAGTTTAGGGAGGAGTAGCTCCATGCGCTCAGCCCCCACTCGTACCCGAGAGGATGCGGTAGCTTGCTGATTTTCCTCAGCTTTGTTTTTGTCGCCATGTGCTCTGTCTATCCTAGCGTGCGCCTCACGAGGCGATGCGCAGGAGGCATTGTACCAACCCGATAGCGTAAGCAGAAGACTGAGTAGGAGGTGTAGCTTCGTTTTCATAACCTTAGTCTATTTTGATCCTGCGCGCCTTGACCTCTTCGGAGATGAAGATAGAGGCTAAGTCGCCAAATCTGTCGGCACACTCCGTCGTTAGATATTCGATGCTCCCTCCTGTACTTAGGCGAGTCTGCATCTCGGGGTGTCTGCTTAGGTAATCCTCGAGCGAGGTTGCGACCAAATCTCCCTGAGCAATGAGCCTAACGCCCTCGGGGAGGTAGGTCTCTATCTTAGGGCGCAGAAGAGGGTAGTGCGTACACGCCAAGACGAGGGTGTCTATCTCAGGGTGTTGCTGCATGACGGTGTCGATCTCGCGCTTGACGAAGTAGTCCGCGCCCTCCGACTCGCTCTCTCCGTTCTCCACCAGTGGTACCCACATGGGGCAGGCATGTTCGTAGACAGATAGATGAGGGAAGAGCTTCTGTACCTCTAGTAGATACGAGTGTGCCGAGACTGTGCCAGGGGTAGCGAGCACACCGATATGCCCGCTCTGGCTTGTAGCCTCTAGCGTCTCCACCGTGGGGCGGATGACGCCTAGTACACGGCGAGTAGGATCGTCGCAGATGGGAAGATAGCGTTGTTGAATCTCGCGTAGAGCCTTCGCCGAAGCCGTATTACAAGCGAGGATAACCAGCGGGCAACCCTGCTCGAATAGATAGCGCACGGCCTGCAGGGTAAAGTCCTTGATGACATCGAACGAACGAGTGCCATAGGGCGAACGTGCATTGTCGCCCAAATAAATATAGTCGTATTGGGGTAGGAGCTTGCGTATGGACGAGAGGATCGTTAGCCCTCCGTAGCCCGAATCGAAGACTCCGATAGGTGATCGCTGAGACATGAGTTTACTGAATAGGTGGTGATACTGTAGAGTGAGCTTCCTGCTTTCTATCTCCGTGGGCTAAATGATTGCCTCCAAGTATCAGGAAGTAGAGAGCCATTGGGTAGACAATCCTCGGAACATAGAATGGAGAATCAATGAGCATCATCGGCAGGAGCAGAAGCATCCAGTAGAGCACTGCTCGGTTGCCGTACCTCGCTGCGGCATACACCGTAGAACCCACTAGAGCAAGCATCGCGGTGACCCCAAGTAGGCCGGTATCGATCGCAACGGATAGGAATGTATTGTGGCTGTGAGGCTGGCCAAACCGCTCCATGAAGAGCGTGTAGTCGGTTCCAGTGCCAGCACCCAAGATGCCATGTCGCTTGATGAGCTCCATAGCGTAGGCGAACATCTCGAGGCGGGGCCCATCCTCGAAGATACCACGCTGATGGAGGTAGCATAGCGTAGCAACAAGGATAGTGGCTACTGCCGAGCCTGCGATTAGAATCTGCTTACGAGTGTAGTGACTAGGCCTAGCGTAGCCCACAAGGGCTAGCAGAGGGAGCAAGCCAAGTACCCAAAAGCCATATCTAGCCTGCGTAATAATCGTGAAAATGGCTAGAAATAGATAGTATAGCCCAAGCTCTAGCCTGAGCCCCTTGCGAAGTCTACTCGATAGCCCCAAGATAGTTGCCCAAGGCGCGCTGAAGAAAAGCAGATGATAGGACGGATGCTCCATGTTCGTCCAGGTCATCAGGATATTGTAGACCGTCGTTTCGGGGAAATCTCTGAGATAGAATTTATTGATCGTAAATCCATCCAAAATGCCATCGGAATAAGCCGTGACGAGGTAGAGGTAGAGCATGGTCTGTAGCACGAGGAAGGAGAGGCAGATGCGTAGGACGATCCACGACACCCTAAGCACCTGCGCTTTGCTGAGTGACACAATCCCAGCAGATAGAGGGAGCAGGACGAGCATCAGTTGCTTCTCGACGAACTTCATCCCTAGCTTCGGATAGCCACTCCACAGCACACCTAGAGCAGTCGTGATGGCATAGATGATGCAAGCCCAATGTACAGTGCTAATCTGTCTGAAGTGCAGTTGCCTTCGCCAAAGCAACAAGCCCAAACAAAGTACGAGGTATGCAATCTCTGCATTCTCCATCCACCAAACGTTGTAGCCCCAACTAGCGATGCCGACCATAAGAAGTAGATCTGGTAGATACTCTAGGCTAAACTTCTTGATATAGTGAAGTATGTCTGAGGCGAAGCTCGCCGCATATCCTACTAGGGCGACTCCCCCCCACAGCGAATATACGCGCCATAGCTCTTGCTTGGGAGCTTCAAGGGCCTTGATGTCTGTACTATTGGCTAGTACGGCAATTAGGGTAATGAGTATCCCCAAGGTCAGTATGCCGATGTAGCGCAGGTTGTGGTAGGGTTTGAGGTTTAGCTCCATCATCCTCTCTTAGTTTGTAGCAAGTTTTCGGTAGAGATCGAGGTATGCCCCAGCCATCTTTTTGTAGTCGTATTGATGCGCCCAATCCTTTAGTCGCTTGGGTTTGTCGGGATCGGAGGCGTATTGCTCCAAGCCCGCTAGTAGGGTTTTGGCCATTGCCTCGGCCTCCAGCTCCTCGAAGTAATAGGCCTCTTCGCCACCAATCTCGGGCAGGCTCGTGTGGGTGGAGAGGAATGTTGGTCGCCCGAAGCTCATCGCCTCAATCGGAGGGATACCGAAGCCCTCGGCGATTGACGGATGTACATAAGCTACGCAGTGAGCCAGCAGGGTTTGCTTCTCTAGGTTGCTGATGTTGCTTACGAGGTGTACCCTCTGCTCAAGTCCTAGTGTCTTGATTCTGGTTAATACGAGGTTGCGGTACTCTTCCTCGCCGTCGGAGCTGACTAAGACGAGGTGATACTCTTGGGGTAGGAGAGCGAGCATCTCTACTAGGCGCAGCTGCTGCTTCTTGTGATGGAGCGTGCCGATGTTGAGGAGGAGCTTGTCTCCTGTCTTGATAGAGAGGTCGCTAGGGAGTGTACCTACTTCGTGGCTAAATATCAATCCGTTGTGGATGACAATAATCTCTACCCCTTGCTTGAGCTTGAATAGGTGTAGATTGTCGAGCAAGTTTTGTCGCACAAAATCGGAGATACAGACCACTACATCTGCTAGCTCTAAGTTTCGTTTTACTCGTCGTAGAGCACGAGCATAGCGTCGTGGAGAGAGCTGCTCGAATAGGAAGTTGAGGTCGTGGAGCGTGAGGACACGTTTCCCTCTATGTGGGGCATTGCTAAAGTATTTTTGCCGTTGATGTGTTACGTGCAATACATCATAGTGCCAAGCAGTGAGATTGAATAGGCGATGCCAATTTCTGCAGATGATCTTGTCAGATGAGTCTTCGCCTTTGTCAAGGAATTTATAGAAATGTATTGCCATATCTTCCCCTGCCTCTTGTAGCCCTCTCTGCAAGCAGTGGCAGAAGAACCCAAGACCCGAATTGGGGTATTTAAGTCGCTCTATATCGACAAGAACGCGCTTTTTAGCCATAGTTGGTTAGTCTAGAATCTTAAATAAAGTAAGTGGCACATCTTCAGCCTAGTTTGATGGGCAAATATACTCCAAAATTATCGTTCGTCTTCGGAGCGTCTAGACCGAAGAGAGGGCAGAACGCCCCACAAATTCTTTGGAGCAAGCTTAGCTCTATATAGAGCAAGGTTATCTCTACGTAGA
>JAUMYV010000120.1 GCA_030528445.1 Porphyromonadaceae bacterium
GAGAAGTGCCGCCAAGGGGGCACGCGATAGTCGTTGCGCTCCTAGAGACCTACAACGAGATGCGAGGCAGAGACTCTCGATGGAGCGCAAGCAGGGGCATCACTGCCGAGATGGAGCAAGACGCGCTTGATAGCCTCAAGCACTACGGGAGCATAGATAAACTCCGAGAGGCGATGCGCAGAGCGGAGGGCGTCGAATGGATCAAGAGCAAGAAGAATCTATCTAGGCTCGCTTGGCTCATCCAGCTCAAGAACCTCATCGCCATAGAGGAGGGAGCATACGACGCGGACTACGCACGTCCGCAGATGACAATCTCCCCAAAAACCGCAGGCGTGCCACTGCCTATAGACGACCAAAAGATGGAGAGCCTGCGCAGGCGATTCGAGGCTAACATCATAAAACCATCAACGCAATGACGCAAGAATTCCAAAGCATACTCGCAGACCTAGAGGCGCACGGATTGCCCGTGCCACCCACAAGCCCAATCATCAAGATTGCCAAGTCTCGAGAGTGGCTCGAGTGGATGTATCGCAATATGCTAGCCATAGAGGGCAAGCCGTTTGCGTGGCAAAAAGAATACGCCCAAGTGGCGGACTGGCTTGAGGATAACAAGGGCAAGGGATTGCTCCTGCAGGGGGATTGTGGACGAGGAAAGACGTATCTAGCCCGATACGTCCTGCCTGCGATCTTGCTTAAGTGCATGGGGCGAGTGATGAGCTACTACGACGCCACCAAGATTGGAGCTCAGCTATCCGACGCCCTGCGCAAGGCCTACCTCGTTCTGGACGACATCGGCACGGAGTCCGTGCACCGAGAGTATGGCAATACCCGAGAGGCGTTTGCCGAGATTATCGACTCGGTCGAGAAAGAGGGCAAGCTAATCATCGCAACAACCAACCTAGACTTCGACGCAATGGTCAAGCGTTACGACCAGCGTAGCGTAGAGAGACTAGTCGCCATGACAAAACTCGTCCGCTTCGAGGGCGAGAGTATGAGAAAATAAACCAATGAGCAAAGACAAGACAATCCCCAAGCGCGCACGCAAAAACCCAGACGGCGCGCCTGCAAAGCGAGGGCGAAAGAAGAGTGAGAAGAAGTCCTACGGCATCCTGATGCGCGAGAAGCAGGACAAGAACAAGAAGCGCACCTACTGGGAAGAGCGCGAGGAGGGATTAGAGAGAACCCTCTGCGCTATCGAGAGGTGCAAAGAGCGAGACAGACAAGCCCTTGCAGAGGGGCGATACATAACCAGGCAGATAGGCAGGGCGACCTACACGGGCACGCCCGAGGCTATCGCGAAAATAGAGAGAATGCAAAACTTATAACCCACTACAATATGATACAAAACATTGACCGCCAAGTACTGGCGAAGAAAGCCCACGCAGCAGCCGTGGCAAAAGGATTTTGGGACGAAAAACACAGCCAAGAGCACTACCTGATGTTCGTAGTCATGGATCTATCTGGAGCCGTTGAGGCACATCAAGTATCGCATAGAGCCGACTATGCTGCTCATAAGCGAGCCTTGATTGACCCCGAAAGCACAGAGGGAATCATCGCCCGAAGCATGGGAGAAGACCTGATAAATGAAATAGCATTTGAGGAGCATATCGCATACACCCTAGAGGATAAGCTTGCCGATGCCTATATCCGTCTGCTGGATTTCGCAGAGGAGTTTGGATATGATGTCTCACCTGATGATTTCTTCCTAGAGAACAGGGAGCATATAGCGTCTCTAGTAAAGTCGGTCAGCTTCCCAGATAATATCTTCAGGATTGCCGCTGGAATCGGGAAGGAGCATTTTGAAGACAACACCGCTCAGGGGTGTTCATTCGTGTTGTCTGCGCTAGAATTGCTCGCAGAGTTCGAGGATATCGACCTCCTCTGGCACATTGAGGAGAAGATGCGCTACAATGAAACCAAGCAGACGCAGGAAGCTATCAGATAAATGAAACCTAACATGGAGGAAAAGAAAACACTCATCGACATCGTCAATCAGTTTGCTGATGATGTCGAAGACCTGCACAACTGGGAGCAAGAGGAAGATAGAGCCGTCCTGGTCATCGCAGCAGATGCCAGCGATGGCGGCAAGGTAAGAGCCTTCGGGAATGATGTCTTTATAGAGAAAGGCATCTTCGAGCTTCTAACCCGGAAAGAAACGAGAGATATGCGCCATCGACTCACGAAAGCCCTATCCCTGCTTATGCTCCAAGAGCTTGACCAACTAGAGCAAGCCAAGCAAGCATCAGAAACCCAAATGCTAAACTAAGATGAACCAGCTATTTGAAGTTAAAGTATCCTACGAGCGTCAGGCAGACGAACTCGGGATGAGGAAGGTGTCGGAAGTGTACCTCATCAACGCCCTTAGCTTCACGGAAGCGGAGGCTAGAGCCACGAAAGAGATTCAGCCGTACGCCTTTGGAGGCGAACTGACGATTGACTCCTGCCGTAAACGCAGGATAGCAGAGATCATCGAGAGTGCAGATACGCAGGACGACCGCTGGTTCGAGGCTCGTGTGAGCTTCATCACGCTGGACGAGAAGAACGGCACGGAGCGCAAGATACCCGTGGCGATGCTCATCCAGAGCGACACCTTGCCCAACGCGCTCAAGCGATTGCAGGAAGAGCTGAGCAAACAGCTCGGGAGCTACGAGATTAGCGCGCTCAAGGAGACGCCAATCCTTGAGTGTTACAAGTACGAAGCACTAGCATAGCAATGAGTAAATCAACAACCATCCTACTTGTTGCACTATCCTCCATCGTGTCTGGACGAGTGAACATGATGGGCTTCGGCTTGGAGTTGTTCCAAGTTCCCCTGTTCGACCAGAGAGGGGAATTCGAGGACGGAGTTACACTCAAGAGCGCAGACAACACTGAGTTCTCCGCTCGACCAGCCTACTCGTATCGAGTTATGAAAGAGCGATCCGTGGATGTGGTCTTCGATAATAAGCATATCGACACGGGAGAGGACTTCATGAGCTCTATTGAAGATAATATCCTAGAGCCCCGTATCTATGACCTGATTAAAGAGGAGAGTCGAAAGCACAAGACCGATGAGTTAATGGCAGACGGGGGCTCTCTAGTCTTTGAGAAACAACTAGAAGAAATCGTCAAGACAGAGTTCGAGAAGAGAGGCTTTCAGCTCATGACATTCTCCGCCCAGCTAGAGTTTAGCGCAAAGGTGCGAGAGAAGATTGACAGCAGAAATGAGGTCAATACAAACCTATCCGTCCTCGACCAGCAAATCGAAGAGCAGAAGAAGCGCAATGAGCTAGAGCGGCTCAAGACAGAGCAAAACCTAATTCGCTCCCAAGGCATAACCCAGCAACTGCTCCAGGAGGAGTTCATCCGAAAATGGGATGGTAAGACTCCCCTATATGGAAAAGTTCCAGACATCATCAAGATGGACAAGTAATCAGCTAACGTGATAAGTGCAACAATCCCCGGTCGGCAGTGTAGCTGGCTGGGGATTAACAAAGAAATGAACCAATGAATACAATCACAACCGACAAAGTCCTCGTAGGAGGCGTAGAGATCCGCATCACACGAGATGGGAAAGGTGTAACACTAGAGGAGGCGGTACAAGCCTTAGGGCAGGCGCAATCCTCTATCAACCGCACCCTGGGAGGCCTGCGAGGCGGCAAGGCAGAGGACGCTCCACACGTAACGCCAGATGTGCTTAGAGCTTTTAAGGCTGGCGACGTCGTGACCTTTGAGCACGTTGACGCTAGGTGTGTGACGGCAATCTTTAATACCTACAACGAGAACGATGCTTGCATAGGTTTTTACTGCGCCATCGCTCAAGATGAGACTCTTACAGTCCATGTGGCTTATGAGCACCTTGTCGACATAGACAAGATCCGCCTCGCCACTGAGGACGAGCGCAGGCGTCTGACCGATGCACTCCGTGATGACCGGTGCTTGATGTGGGACGAGACCGAAAGGAAGCTAGTAAGGTGGAGAGCAGAGCGAGGAGAGTACTATTTCGCAATACGATACATTGGAGGGCGCGATAACATAGATGCGCATATCGAGGATATGAGCCGCTGTTGCGATCACAGATATGAGTACGGCAACTACTACCCCACACGAGAGATGGCGGAGCGTCGAGAAGAGCGTATCCGGGCTATCCTCAAAACACCCCACACCGATGAGCAGGACGCCTAAGCTAGACATCCTAGCGCGCTGGATATACACACGTAGCGGCACGGACGGACTGCTACACATCGTGCTTAGCGCGCTTATCGCAGCCGTATTGACCACGCTACTGCACCCGCTCATCGCAGCGGTGGTAACCATCGTGATAGGCGTGGCCAAGGAGTTTGTCTACGACCTTATCCTGCACCGCAGGGTGGTTAGCGTCAAGGACATCATCTGCGACATCATCGGGGCGGTCATCGTCCTAATCAGTCAGATATAACATTCACGGGGCGGTGATGAGCCGCCCCACAAAAGCAGAAGGAAATGAGAGAGATCAAGTTTAGAGGCAAGCAGACAGCTTATCACACACCTTGGATATATGGCAGTCTGCTTATGCTGGATGGCAAGGCTTACATATTAGACGACGAGGATGCATCAGCCAGCATCGACCCAGATATTGACCCAGATAGTGGGACGACCTATGTTGAGGGCTTAGTAGAGGTATCCCCCGACACCATCGGGCAGTACACGGGGCTCAATGACAGTGAGGGCAGGGAGATTTACGAGGGGGATATAGTTGAGGTGTTAGGTAAGTGCGCAGAGGTAGACTACCTCCGAGGTAGTTTTGTTGTTCTTGATCTGACCTCAAGTGGGGTTTATGTTCCCTTGCGTAAAATCGTGGAGATGAGAGATGACAT
>JAUMYV010000121.1 GCA_030528445.1 Porphyromonadaceae bacterium
CGATATATAAGGACGAAAGTGTAACTTTGTACTCATTAAATAATTGATATTTGCTGAGTTAATCAAAATTAGCGAACGAACAAAGCCCTAGCTTGTGAAAGTTGGGGCTTTGTCCGTTCTTGAATACAAAAAGAAATGGGGCTATGCCAAAAGCCAATTTTGACACAGCCCCTTATCTGTTGTTCCTACTTAGATCTGCTCTTTGATCGGTATGTTCGAAAGCCTATCAGCTTAAGAGCTTATTTCGGTTTTTGGGTTATTAACATATTAGGACGATAGATTTGTTTTCCTGTAGTCCTTGTCGTAAAGAAGACCGAACGATGTTTACCCGTTGTATTCTCAAGAACTTCTACTTCTATGATTGATTTATCGTTCTTTACCAGAAAAGATACCCATTCATACCCTATTTTGAGATCTCCATTGAGAAGGGTATCCACCTTTTGCGTCAGGAATGTACTGTTGGGCTGACCAAAATCTTCTATTCCGATAATGTCCCAATTCATTTTATGGTTATAAGGCTTACCAGAGGTTTGGACTACTCGGAATGATTTAGTCTGAGCCTTATAATCGAAATATTTATCTGAGCCACCCTCAATAAGAGGTTCATCACGAGTGAAGTCACAAGAGTAAAAGCATAAGGTTGATACCATTATGGTAAACAATAAAAGGCCTTTAGTCGTGTTCATGATTTTGTTTGTTTAACTGGGTCTGACAATTACGTAGACTACTTTAGAACGGTAATCCATTGCATCATTAGACCCCGTATATTCAAACTCATCATAACCATTTTGAACATACAGGAAGTAGCCAATTGAGGATCCATCCTATCCTGGATTAACATGGTATAGATGCTTTATTCCATTATGAGTTCTTCTAAGAATACCCTATCCAAGGAATCCACTGCCCTTAAACCTCTTTTAAAACTCGACCATCCCGTCAATAACAAATGTATGATAATTGACGTAATTGAGAGCTCCAGAAGAAGCGGTCATAATAATGAAGCATTTGGGGTATTTAAAAAACTCATCAGCGAGTCTCTGGTCCTCTGCCCAGCCATAGCCATCAATTCTACAGCGTAGAATTTATTAGAGAGATCTGCCATGCCTTCTGTTGATCTAAGCTCAGATACATTTTCCAGATGAACTATTCTGTCAATAGTCCTTGTGGCTGTAAATCCTCGTAGCTCGGATTCTTGAGATAAAAACTCTTGGACGGCTCCAAGAGCTTCTTCTAGACTTCTTTCATAGGGATGAGAGGCCTGTACCTTGGTTTCTTGATTAAGCACTTTGGGCTCATCTGTACTTGAGGTACATTGAACCAAGAGCAACCCTGTTAGGATTGGAATCATTAGTTTTTTCATAACAGTACAAACAATGTATTAAACACTACAAGTATACTATTATCATTGAAATAGGGAGGCTTGGTGGAATGGAAAAGTAGCATTATAGTAAGAACTTAAGACCATCAAATGTCGTAATTCTTGGGCTGGTTAAATAGAGATTCCCCCGAACAAAATGCAAGGCGCTAAGACTGAGGCTGACGACGAAGTTCGTGCTGAGCAAAGGGAGCATACTAAGGTATGTGACCGAAACCGAATGTCGTAAGCAACGCAGCAGTTTGTGCATTATGACACACCGTCCTTATCTTCTGCCCCTTGTCTAATGTCTGTTTAGCCACGCACGGATGAAGCCCGAGCCGTAGCCCCAGAGCTGCACGAAACTGGCTGGTACAGCCCGCAACGCCACGTCCCAGCGACCAGAGCGGTGCTTAGCATCTATGAGGAGCAAGAGCGCATAGATCAGCAGTGGCCCGCTACCCACTACCGAGAGTAGGCAGAGAGCAGAGACAATAGTGAATACGGCTGGCAGATAGTGGACGATCCGTGTACTGCCCGGATGCCGTGCTTCTAGAGCGATGCGTGCCATGCCTGAGTGATGCACCTGCATGAAAAACTTCCTAAGGTCGACGCGACGCTTGTGATAGACGAAGGCATCGGGGAATAGACGCACCGAAGCCCCTGAGGCGATGAGGCGTAGACTGAAGTCAATATCCTCGCCATAGCGCATATCCTCGGCGAAGCCTCCTAGACGACGAAAGAGCTCTCGCCGGCAACCCATATTGAAGGTTCGTGGTTTGAATTGCTCCATAGCGTCTGCACTGCCGCCGCGTATACCTCCCGTGGTGAGCCACGAGGTCATGGCATAGTTCACCGCCTGCTGCATCGGCGTGAAGTCGGGCGAAGCGGCGTCTGGGCCTCCGAAGGCATCGGCACGAGTGCCATAGATGCCTCTCTGCACAGCCTCTAGGTAGCTAGAGGGGAGTACCACATCGGAGTCCAAGATGAGTAGATATTCACCACCAGCGCGCTCAGCCCCTTTATTGCGTGCTACGCTAGGGCCAGAGTTGGGGATGCGCAGGTACTGCACCTGGGGCAGGAGCGGACGGAAGTACTCTACCGGCCTCTCACACCCGAGCGTAGAGCCATCCTCTACGATGATCACCTCATAGTCGAGCATCGATTGGTGCGTCAAGCTATCTAGGAGCTCACGCACTTCGTCGGGGCGGTTATAGACAGGGACAATGATTGAGAGGAGCATAGCTCTATATTAGGTGTTATTTAAGTTGCCACTCGGCACCGTCCTTCGTATCCTTGATTACGAAGCCTAGAGCGGTCAGTTCGTCTCGGATGCGGTCGCTCGTTGCCCAGTCCTTGTTGCTCTTGGCGGTTGCTCTGAGCTGTAGCAGTAGGTCTACCGCACCGCCGAAAGCTGTCTGTGAGGCCGAGTCTGTCTGTCGCTCGTCTATCAGCCCCAGCAAATCGTGTAGGAAGAGGCGGAAGGTCGTCTTCAGCTCCTCTAGGTCTTCGGCCGTAATGCTTGCCAGGCCGCTATGGATGCTATTGATCGCACGGCTCGCCTCGAATAGCTCGGCGATAACCACGGGGCTATTGAGGTCGTCGTTGAGAGCCTCGTAGCAGCGCTCTCTAAGCCCTGCTACCGATGCGGTCGTCTCCGACCCTGTCTTGAGCCCATCGAGCAGAGCTGCGGCGTCTAGCAGGCGAGAGAGCCCCTTCTCGGCTGCCTGTAGGGCATCGTTGCCGAAGTCTACGGTGCTGCGGTAGTGCGCCCCGAGGATGAAGAAGCGGATCGTCATCGGGCTATAGGCCTGCTGCAGGCGCTGATGCTCCCCAGTGAAGAATTCATCTAGGGTGATGAAATTGCCAGCGCTTTTGCTCATCTTTTTACCCTCGATGGTAATCATATTGTTGTGCATCCAGTAGCGTACCATAGGCTGTCCCTGCTGTGAGGCCACTGCCTGGGCAATCTCGCACTCGTGGTGTGGGAAGACCAAGTCCAAACCTCCCCCGTGGATGTCGAACGTCTCTCCGAGATATTTGCGCCCCATAGCCGTACACTCGCAGTGCCAACCGGGGAAGCCCATGCCCCATGGGCTAGGCCAACGCATGATGTGCTCGGGCAGAGCGTTCTTCCATAGAGCGAAGTCTAGGGGGAAGCGCTTCTCGCCTTGGCCATCGAGCTCGCGTGTATTGTGGAGCATATCCTCGATATTGCGTCCGCTGAGCTTGCCATAGCCATAGACCTCGTCGAACTTGCGTACGTCGAAGTACACCGAGCCTGCACTCTCGTAGGCGAAGCCCGCCTGTAGAATCTGCTTGGTTAGCTCGATCTGCTCGATGATATGCCCCGATGCCATCGGCTCGATGCTGGGAGGCAAGACGTTGAGGCGCTCCATCGCCTTGTGGTAGCGCGTCATGTAGTACTGCACGACCTCCATCGGTTCGAGTTGCTCTAGGCGAGCCTTCTTGGCGATCTTGTCCTCTCCCTCGTCGGCATCATGCTCGAGGTGACCAACGTCGGTAATGTTGCGCACATAGCGCACCTTATAGCCAAGGTGCTGTAGGTAGCGGAAGAGCAAGTCGAATGTAATAGCAGGGCGTGCATGCCCTAGATGTCCATCGCCGTAGACCGTAGGACCACAGACATATAGCCCAACGTGTGGGGCTTGGTTGGGGACGAACTGCTCCTTGCTACGCGTGAGCGTATTGTATATGTGCAGCGGATGATTCATAATTTAAGTATCCTGATGTAATTGAGTATTTGCGCAAAGTTACAGAAAACAGATAGAGAAGAGCCAATCGTCCCTTATTTTTTAGAATTCTAGTCATAGTAGTCCTCGTTGCTCGAGTCACCCCGAGATTTATATTTTAGACCAAATTTCAGAATGTTGATGAGAGAAATGCTTTGAGGAGGGCGAAAAACGGCAGACCGCGTATTTGCCCCCTAGGAGGCTCTACAGCGAGTCCGACCTCATTTTGGGCATAGTCCCTGCCGTATGAAAATAACCGCTTAAAACACTTGTTTTGTATAACGCTAATAGCCAAGTGTATAAAATTGAATTTGCCCCGATTGGGTCTAAGCCAAGCACAGATTTCAGAATTTCTCTGCACTAATCTTTTTGGATGTGTGTACACATCGTGGCGGATTGTAGGACTAATCCGGAAAAAACGCTTAGAGTTTTTCCTCCAAGTCGAAGCCGTTGCCTCAAAATTGCCTCTCCATCTGCACCAATTTCAGTTCGACATCTTTACGTAATTTAACGTGAGTTCGGCGTAAGAAATGTAGTCAGAATAGAGCGTTTCTTCTTGATTTTTAGGTGTTTACCTATTGCAAGAATGGGAGATATTTAGTA
>JAUMYV010000122.1 GCA_030528445.1 Porphyromonadaceae bacterium
GCTAAGCTTGCTCCAAAGAATTGGCAGAGAAAATCCGACGTTCTTTGTTGTTGCTGCCGATATTTTTTCTGTTTGAATTAATTAAGACAGTGTGTCATAATCACTGAGCGATAAACCGAGATCAATGGACAACCCCTCAAGGCTTGCGAACGCAGTCCTCAAGGGGTTCCCTTGTTGTGTGGATTGTTTTCCTACTAAGTAATTAACGAAAAGGATTGTGTTTTTATTCCAAAGAATCATTATGATTGTTTCGTTTGCAAAGTTCTGACATATATTCATATCAGCCAAACAGAAAAATATGTTATATAGCATCTTTGAGAACAAAAACAGTAAAAAAGCCATTTGATGCCCTCAAAATCTCATTTTACCCTCCGAGATACACCCCTATTTTATAGAATATCCGAAGACCTACTAGACAAAATAGACGACTCGAAGGCACTAATTGAGGGCTATTCAGTCTAAAACAATTTCGCCCCTGTATAAGGCTGCTGGCAGCCTTATACAGGGGCGAAATACCTCGACAGATACTCTCTATGACTTGGGGACAATACTCATCGAGGAAGCTCCACTCGTTTTGGCTGACTTGACGCGAGGGCTGCCCATTACCTCTAGCTTAGAAGCTCCACTGAGGGAGTAGCTGAGCAGATCTACCTCGCCTAGATATACCTTGCTTGCTCCAGAAGACTCTACATCCGCCTCTGTACAGGTTAGCCCCGAGAGATTGCACTTGCTTGCCCCCGAGAGTCCGCATTCGAATAGGCCTACTTGCCCCGTAGCATCAACCTTACTAGCTCCCGATAGTTCTAGAGAGAACTTCTTGGCTTGTAGAGAGCTGATGCTCAGTTTACTTGCTCCTGAGAGGTCTATAGACAAGTCGCCGGTCTTGAGCTCTAGACCAGAAATTTTGGTTGCTCCAGAGCAATCGATAGAGAGTGAAGACATCTGAAATGCACCCTCAAATGCCACTCGCGTAGCACCAGATGCGTCTAGGCTCTCCAACGTAGGCAGATAAATATCTACTGCCAGCATCTCAACCTCTTCGGTACGCTTACGCTGGGTCTCGCCAGCTAGAGCAGCATCGTAGATCGAGAGCTCGCCTGCTTGCTGCGTCTTTACCCTAAGGTCTGCTAGACGAGCCGAGTCCGTACTCATCACCACAAGTCGCGGACGATCCGCTCGGATAATCTTGATGTCTAGTGAATAGGCTGTCTTGAGTTCCTGTACCAGAGCTATCGGATGCTCCTGCTCAAAGAGCTTCTTGCCGTGGGCATCTCTAGCCGAGCCTTCTACTCTCACACCATTTTGGAACTGAAATTTACACGCTCCTAGCGTCATTACTGCTGCAAGCACTAGCGTCAGCCCCATTACGACTTTCTTAATCATAGCTTTATGCATTTGAGTGAAACAATTTGTCTTTCTACTTACTATCCGATAGGTGCTGCTCTAGATCTTCGTACTTGATCTGGAGCAGTTCCATCTCACGCCTCAGGGCAGGGAGCATCTCTGCGTAGAACTTCTTGACGCGCTCGGTTCTGATGAGCTCGGCAGCATCGGGCGAGGCGAAATAACCGAGTCCACGCTGTGTATAGATTAGCCCCGCACGGGTCAGACGCTCGTAGGCGCGTACAACCGTATTGGGATTAACCTCCGCATGCTCTGCCATTTCCCTCACCGAAGGAATGCGTTCGTCAGCCTTATATTCCCCCCTCAGGATACGCTCGCTCACCAGATCGGCAATCTGGATGAAGCCCAAGTAGGTCTGAGGTGTCTGTATCATTTTGCGATTGTTTTTAGTTTGCGATAGAGCAGCCAACCGACGATAAGCATAATCGCTGGCAGCAGGACACTTAGACTAGTTGTGAAAATGGTTTGTAGCCGCTCGTACTCTAGTGCATTGGTGTAGGCGTACGTAAGCTCTCCACTGGCCGACTCTTGAGAGATGCGGCTCTCAAAGAGGTATCGGTTGAGATGTATCTGAGGGGAGAATACCAAGAAAGTGCCAATGACCAGAATAGTCGAAGAAATAAACCAGCCCTTGATGATGTTACGAAACGAAATACTCCCTAGAAGCAGCGCAAGAAAAGCCAGTACCCTGTGGCTTATATTGACCACGTTTACCAATACAGGCTCAGTATTGTCTTGTTGATAACCAGCATAGAGGAAGCTTTTGAGATCTGTCTCGGGCACCAAATCGAAGCTGAGAGGCAGCTCCACGGGCAGGGTTAGCCAAGAGACAAGTTGATTGAGCTGAACGGCTAGCCACATCAGCACGCACATCGCTAAGGCAAAAACAAGGCTAGAGACAGCCTGCTCCCCTAGCCGGACTGGCGTGTGGGCAAAAGCGATCGACCGGGAGTGCTGCGTGCGACGGTTGCAGTAGGCGAGCCAACCGAAAAACACGGAGATATAGCCGAAGGCCAGATGCACATCGTACATATTGGCTCGCACATAGGTTTGGGAGAAGTTCTGCAGATCCTCTCCGAAGAAGAGAGGTATGCGAGGCACCACAAAGGCGGCCAAAGCAAAGAGCCCAATCCCTCTGAGCACATGCCAGCGATAGAGGTAGTAATCTAGGCGTATCATGAGCCAAATACGCCCTAGTGTACTAGCATATAGAGGTCTCGTGGTCGTCATTTCTCTACGGTTTTTAGTTTGCGATAGATGAGCCAGAATAGGAGTCTCACGAGACCAAGAAGAACAACCAGCGTACTGATGGTCATTTTGTAGTCTAGGCTACTGTAGGGGAGTAAGCCTCGCTCGACTAGACGAGCGACATTGAACCAGTCTACTGCTGCAAATAGACCAAGCCCCACCATCAGCCAGAGGAGTAGTACAAAGGCTAACTGAGAGAGGAAGAACCCCTTGAGGAAATTCCTGAAGGCAATCACCCCAAGCGTAGATACCAGCACATAGATTAGGGAAATTAGAGTCAGGACAATAGGGATAATCTGCAGCAGTAGCGGGATCCTATCCCAGTTAAGTCCATCGAGCTGTACATTAGGCGTACCATATAGCCAAGGCCTCCAGTATATCTCGATGTCTCCAGGGATAGTCAGCCAAGCGATGATCTGGCTCAGTAGAACTAGCCCCCAGCACACCAGCCAGACCAGCAGACTAAAGCCAACGGCAGCGAGTATCTTCTCCCAGACCCTAGCTGGATAGTGGGCGAAAGCCATTGGTTTGGAGTGCTGCACCTTCCGATTGTAATAGTAGAGCGTATAGATCACCCCAAATAGGGTTGAGACGCTATATCCCATTATGTACATCACCTCGTCAATGTATGTCTCTGCCCATTCGGAGTACGACATCCCCACTAGAAGGGGGATACGAGGAAGTATGAAGATGACGAGGAAGATCAGTCCGCTCAAAATAATCATATTGCGCCTCTGCTCGTATAGGTCAGCCCTGAGCAGTAGGAGTACACGCCCCCACCAAGTGGCATTGTTGAGTTGTAGCGTATTCATAGCCTACTTAGACATTAGGGTGAGACATTTTGTACTTAGCCAGATGTCCCTGCATCAGCTCTCTTTGACCAACCATAGCGTTGAAGAATAGCTCCATAGAGAAGGCACTTATATCCTCGCCCTCTGCGTCTAGGCCATAGACGGCATACTCGCCCATAACGGCTGGCTCACGATATAGGATCTGCTGACTCATACTGGGTTCAACCATGCCGAAGCCGAAGCACGCGCTGAGTGTGGCGATACTCTCATTGCAGGTAATCTGATTGCCATCGAGCAGGAGAATGCGGTCGATGAGCTGCTCCAAATCTCGAACCTGATGAGTACTGATGATGATGGCTTGCTCTGGCGAACTGTAGCGCGCTAGCATACGACGGAAGACCGACTTGGAGGGAATATCCAAGCCATTGGTGGGCTCATCCATCAAGAGTAGTGGCGTGCGTAGCGAGAGAGCTAGAGCAATAGCCGCCTTTTTGCGTTGCCCGAGCGAAATCTTGTCGAGCTTCATATCCCACCTTAGGTCAAACTCCTTGACGAGCTCTTCGCCTATGGAGGCATCGTAGCGCGGATAAAAAGGGGTATAGACCGAGAAGTATTCCTTGACGCTCATACTCGGCAGAGATAGATCCTCTGGCAGAAGGTAGATCTGCTGCAGAAGCTCGACGGGACGTTCGGCCGACTTATAGCCCAGTACCTCGATCGAGCCAGAGCGTGGACGAAGAATACCAGAGATGAGCTTCATGAGGGTGCTCTTCCCCTCCCCATTTCGCCCGAGTAAACCAACGATACTGCCAGCAGGCAAGTCCAAGCCAATAGACTTGAATAGCAAACGGCTTCTTGTATAGCCAAAATCGACTTGAGTAACCTTAATCATAGTTTATTCCTAATTCGTTAATGCATTTTGCTTTCGTACAGACTAACTGATTTACACCAACTAAAGGTTGATTCATAGCCTTCATTCTAGTCTTTTCTAAGTGTATCACCAATCTAATACACCACAAAGGTATTAACTTATTCCCAATAACCAACCCACACTCTCCAAAAATCTTTCGTTTTCTTACTGACAACCGCCTTCTTAGCCCCTTGCTCAATGCTGCTACCTCTGCCACCACCTCAGATGATAGACGAAAAGAGGGGCTGTGTCAAAATTGGCTTTTGGCATAGCCCCATTTCTTTTTGTATTCAAG
>JAUMYV010000123.1 GCA_030528445.1 Porphyromonadaceae bacterium
TCAATTGATTACTTACGCTCTCCATAGGCTCTCTATATTCTCTATGCCGAAGCTACAATTGAAGATTGGTAATCTCGCTCCTAGATAAAAGAAAGGTGCTGTGGAATTTCGCCACAGCACCTTTTTTGTATGGTAATGAAATTGAGGTTACTTTTGACTGATGCTATCAAATCCTCGTCCGTAGACCCCTTGTACCTCTCCAATCGTCACGAAAGCCTGTGGGTCGATACCCTCAATCAGACGCGTGATCATCACAGACTGACGTCTGCGAGCCACCACGACAATCACCTTAGAGGGATGACCTGTGTAGCCCCCTGTAGCTTCGATAATCGTGGAGCCTCTGTTGAGCTTCTTCGTGATCATTTCGTTGATCTCCTCGTACTTGCTGCTGAAGATCATCATCTGCACCGAACGGCGGTTGCTGCGGATGTACCAGTCTAGCGTAATAGACACAAGGATGACTTGAATAATCGAGTAAACGACCTTCTCAAGAGCCATCATCGGATCCATCGGATTGACCGCCAGATACACATTGACGAAGTAGGATGCTACCACAATCGACCCATCGACAATCATGAAGATACGCCCGAAGGTCATACGCTTGTACTTGCTGATAATCGCGACAATCACATCCGTCCCCCCCGTACTACCATTGGCAGAGAATACGAGTCCAAGACCTAGCCCAATAAGCAGCGAACCGAGGATGAGTGCCACGACAGGCTGATCTGCTAGTATCATCAAGCGGAAGTTGCTCTCTAGACTCTGATCTGGTACGGCGATACTTGTCATCTCCGAGATCGCAAAGGCGAGAATCGTGATGCTGATAAGCGTTTTGATGAAGAAGTTCTTATCCAGCAGGAAGAACGCCAGCACCAGCAAGCCGACGTTGATGATGTTGTACGGTATGGCGATGTCAATCCCAGTGGAGAGCATAATGAGGTTGCACAGCCCCGAGAGTCCTCCAGTGGTGATGCGCTGAGGGAAAATCAAGAAGCTAAAACCAATCATGTAAACAATGATACCAAGCCCGACTATGACCATATCACGTCTAAAGTACTTAGACACGAGCTGTGTACGTAGCTCGTGCTGCAGGTCAATGAAGTGCTGCTTGATGTAGGCAGAGAAGTTGTTTTTTTGATTCATAAAGGTTCTATTAATACGAGCTGTTTGGCCATCTATGGTGGAATGGGCCAAACAGCTCTTTATCTATTGCGTGAGAATCTAGAGGACTATATTGACGATGCGCTTAGGCACTACGATGACTTTCTTGGGCGTCTTACCCTCGAGCCATTTAGCGGCCTCTGGGGCGGCTAGGGCTGCCTGCTCTACCTCTTGGGGCGACATCGTAGCAGGTAGCTCGATTGTGAAGCGCGTCTTGCCATTGAAGCTCACAGGATAGGTGAAGCTATCCTCTACTAGGTGACGCTCGTCGCATTGTGGCCACTGAGCCAAGACGATAGAGCCAGCCGACTCACCGCCTGTCAGGCGCCACAGCTCCTCGGTGATGTGAGGGGCGTATGGGCTAAGCAGAATGAGCAGTGGGCGAAGCACCTCAAGCGAAGTTGTGCCGAGGCTCTGTAGCTCGTTGACGCAGATCATGAAGGCGGAGATAGACGTATTGAACGAGAACTGCTCAATATCGTGCGTCGCCTTGCGAATGAGCTTATGTAGAGCTTTGAGCTCCTGCTTGCTCGCAGGTTTATCCTCCACTCGGAGCTGATCACCCTCCCAGAATAGCCCCCACACTTTCTTCAGGAAGCGGTGCACACCATCGATGCCATTGGTATCCCATGGTTTGCTCTGCTCTAGAGGGCCGAGGAACATTTCGTATAGGCGAAGCGTGTCTGCGCCATAGCGCTCGATGATCATATCTGGGTTCACCACGTTGTGCATGGATTTGCTCATCTTCTCGATCGCCCAGCCACACATATACTGCCCGTCCTCTAGGATAAACTCGGCTGTCGCAAACTCTGGTTGCCAAGCCTTGAAGGCCTCGAGGTCTAGTTTATCATTATGAACGATATTGACGTCTACGTGTATCGGCATCACATCATGCCGATCCTTGAGCCCACAAGAGACGAAGGTATTCGTGCCCTTGATGCGATAGACGAAGTTGCTTCGTCCCTGAATCATCCCTTGGTTGATGAGTTTGCGGAATGGTTCGTCCTCACAAATTACCCCTAGGTCATAGAGGAATTTATTCCAGAAGCGACTATAGATCAAGTGGCCTGTAGCATGCTCCGTTCCCCCTACATATAGATCGACCTGTCTCCAATACTCATTAGCCTTTTTGCTTACAAGTGCCTCGTCGTTGTGCGGATCCATGTAGCGTAGGTAATAGGCAGAGCTGCCAGCGAAGCCTGGCATCGTGCTTAGCTCGTAGGGATAGCCCTCAGCTGTATGCCAACCCTCGGCACGCCCTAGCGGTGGCTCGCCCGTCTCCGTGGGCAGGAATTTGTCTACCTCGGGCAGACATAGAGGTAGCTGATGCTCATCAAGTGGCATGGCTACACCATCTTGATAGTAAATAGGGAAAGGCTCTCCCCAATAGCGTTGGCGGCTAAAGATTGCATCGCGTAGACGATAGTTTACCTTAATGCGTCCGATGCTTCTCTGCTCGATTTCTTGCTTGATTTTAGCCTGTGCATCTTGCACGCTTAGCCCATTGATAAGTGGGGAATTGATGAGCGTGCCAAGCTTGCTATCCTTGCTTTCGCTCCACTCAGCGGTATCGCTCACCTCTTCACCTTCGGGGATGACGACCTGGCGAATGGGCAGGTCGAAGTGGCGAGCAAAGGCAAAGTCCCTGCTATCGTGCGCAGGCACTGCCATGATGGCTCCCGTACCATAGCCTGCTAGCACATAGTCGCTGATCCAGATGGGGATGCGCTCTCCCGTAATGGGGTTAATCGCATACGAACCAGAGAAGACGCCACTGGTGCGCTTGTCCATCATGCGCTCACGCTCGGTCTTGCGTTTGGTGGCTTGGATATATTCGTCGACTTCGGCACGCTGCTCGGCTCTAGTCACGATCTGTACATAGTCGCTCTCGGGAGCCAATACCATGAAGGTAACCCCGTAGATCGTATCGGGGCGAGTGGTGAAGACGATTAGCTCCTCCCCACCCTCTAGCCGGAAGGTCATCTCTGCCCCTTCGCTACGTCCGATCCAGTTACGCTGAGTTTCCTTGAGGGCATCAGTCCACTCTAGACTATCGAGGCTAGAGAGCAGACGTTCTGCGTATGCCGATACACGCAGGCACCACTGGCGCATCAGTCGTTGCTCTACTGGGTAGCCACCGCGTACGCTCAGTCCTTCGCTCACCTCATCATTGGCTAGTACCGTGCCAAGACCAGCACACCAGTTCACCATCGTGTCGCCGAGGTAGGCAAGTCTATAGTTCATCAAGGTCTGCTCCTGCTCCTTGTGGTTCATCTGCTGCCATTGCTCGGCTGTGAACTCTAGTTTCTCACCTGCATAGGCATTGAGGCCAGCAGTACCATGTAGGGCAAGATGCTCCTTGAGCTCCTCGATGGGGCGTGCTTGGGAGCGAGCCGTGTCGTAGTACGAACCGAATAGCTTGAGGAACGTCCACTGCGTCCACTTGTAGTACGATGGGTCTGAGGTTTTGAATTCGCGCTCCCAGTCGTAGCTAAAGCCGATTTTATCTAGCTGATCGCGGTAGCGTGCGGTATTGACCTCTGTGGTCTTGGCAGGATGTTGTCCTGTCTGGATGGCATATTGCTCGGCAGGCAAACCGAAAGCGTCGTAGCCCATAGGGTGTAGCACGTTGAAGCCCTGCAGTCGCTTGTAGCGCGAGAAGATATCCGAGGCGATATAGCCTAGCGGATGCCCAACGTGAAGCCCTGCCCCAGAGGGATAGGGAAACATATCGAGTACATAGTACGGGGGGCGAGAAACGTCTTCGCTAGTACGATAGACCGCAAGTGCCTGCCAATAGGCTTGGCTACGCGCCTCTATATCCCTAAAGTTGTATTCCATCAGTTTACCTTATAATTATAATGTCTATTGCTTCTTAATCTCTAGGCCAATCTCTCTGTAATTGACGCACAAAATTACGAATTATACTTTACTCCCTCGGCAGATTTCTTCGCCTGCAGATTCCATTTTCTAAGGCAATATTATGGCTTCGTGGGTGCATACTCAAAATTTCCTAGAAGCTATGGTATGCAATCTATGTCGTTTGCCAAGGCTACCTGCAACCGAAAAAAGTGAAGATGCCAACTAGCCTCTTGTGTGGCCGTTTAGAGCCACTCAAGGGTTACGGGGGCGTAGCACTCTCCCCTAGAAAAGGGCAGAAGGGCATACCTGAAAGCGCAAAAAAAAAGGTTGAAAACTCCACTGAAACAATATCTATTTATTGCTGTCTGGTAAACCTTTCAGGAGGGCAAAAAAGGGGATTCAATCCTAGTAAATAGGTTGTATTCTGTCTGATTTAGTTATAGTAAGCCCCTCCATCATCAAACGGCATTGATTGCATTGGACAGCTGATGAATTTTGCTGAACAACCTGTTTGGCGAATGATTATAGCGTGAGAGAGCGTA
>JAUMYV010000013.1 GCA_030528445.1 Porphyromonadaceae bacterium
AAAATCTCTAATGACCGCCATTAGAAACTCATCCTAATGACATTTCTGGGTTTATGCAAATATCAGCGGTGGATTTATATTTTAGCTCAAATTTCAGAATGTTGATGAGGGAAATGCTCTGCAGAAGGACCAAAAACGGCAGACTGCATATTTGCCCCCTAGGAGGCTCTAGATTGAGTCCGAGCTTGTTTGGGCCACTTAGTCCCAGCCGAATAAAATAATCGCTTAAAACGCTTGTTTTGTATTGTTTTGATAATGAGATGGATGAGATGGAATTTGCTCCGATTTGGTTTAAGTCAAGCTCCGATTTCAGAATTTCTCTGCACTAATCTTTGCGGATGTGTGTACACATCGAGGCGGATTAGTCCTACAATCCCGAAAAAACGCTCAGAGTTTTTGGGCTAAGTTGGACTTGTACCCCCAAAATGCTTGACCACATAAGTCCAATTTGGCAATAATTTATTTGCATATTTTAACTGAATTCGCGACAATCGATTCGGAAAATCTTCTGTTTTTGGAGGCATTGCACGCAGCGGTGTCGCCGTCTACTAGAGCGTAGGGAGCAACCCCGAGAGCAAGAAATGTCATGTCTTGCCGAGGCATTAGCTAGATTATCCGTACCTTTGAGCATAGACTTTTGATAGCTATACGTTTAGATGGGATTTCGTTTCTTGTTATATTACATATTGTATCATCATTAAATAGCCTAGTATGCTACGTTTAAATCATTTTACTGCTAGCCTTCTGCTCCTACTTACGCTCGCCACAGCCTTGTGGAGCTATGCCCAAGAAAGTAGAGAAGGTGAAGCATATCGAACCTTTATTCCCGAGGGGCTGCCGCATGGCGCACCCGAATGGATGACCCAGCTACTCACGCCCGAGGGGGTAGATTACAACCAAGTGAGAGATCAGTGGCTTGCGTTTAGGCGAGCCAATCCCCAGTATCAGCGCAAGACCCCTGCGACCAAACCTCTTATTCGCTTCATGCAGCGTTGGGAGGAGCACTACAGAGCCTATGCCGATGCCAACGGAATCATTCGCCTGCCCCTAGGGCGCGACTATAAGGCCGAGGTTAGTAGCATCAATCGCCTTGCCTCTAGGGAGCGCAGTGGGCTGAGGGCCACTGCGCTCGATGGCAACAAGTGGCAGATTCTGGCTCCGCTGATTACTTACAGCCACAGTACGAAAAAAGTAACGCCTTGGCAGGCCAACATCCATCGCCTCGGTGTCTCGCGTAGCTCACCGAGTACACTCTATGCAGGCTCGGAGACGGGTATGATATTCCGTACCGACGACAAGGGCGAGCACTGGCATCCGTGTAGCCCCAATCACTACTTTGGGGGCGAAGTCAATAGTGTAGAGGTATCCTATCAGACGCCAGAGAAGGTTGTTGTCGGGGCTGGAGGGTATGTTTGGCTGACGACAGATGGCGGCGAGAATTGGCGAGACATTACACCAGAGCAGCAACGCAATGAGCTGATTCGTGATGTGGTTTTCCATCCCGAGAACGACAACTTCATTCTCGTTGGTACCGCTAGGGGGTTGTATCGTACCGAAGACGCGGGGCTTACCTGGACGAAGGTTATACAGGCGCAGTGCTACGACATCAAGTTCCAGTACGGAGCCAAGCGAATCTATGCCCTTGCAGGGCGCCCAGGGGCGGTAGCCTTCTACACCAGCGTAGACGGTGGTAAAACGTTCTCGCCCAGAGAGCTGGGCGCGCCAATCCTGGCAGGGCGCATCGGTCTCTCTTACTCCGAGAAGGGGCGCGACTACGTCTATGTTTGGGCGACCGAGGGGCGCTATCTCAATCACCCAGAGGAGTTTTTTATTGGTAAACCTCTGCTCTTCAAGAGTACGGACTCGGGCGCATCCTTCGCCATGAATCGAGAGGTTGCCGACAAGCTGGAGCATGGTGACAAAAACGGAGGGCAGGGCTACTATGACCTAACTTGTCTTGCCTCTCCACACAACCCCGAATGGGTTTTCTTTGGTCTGATGCATACCTATTTTTCCCCCGATGGCGGCACAACCGTCCAGAACAAAGGTGGATACTATGGTCAATTTGAGCTGCACTCGGATCAGCAGGATATGCATATCGTAGGCAACGATACTTGGCTCTCGACCGATGGTGGGATTATTTATTCCTCTGACTTCTTCCAGAAGCACGCCGAGCCTCGCATCCGTGGTATTTATGCCTGCGAATTTTGGGGCTTCGACCAAGGGTGGAATGAGGACGTTATGGTCGGCGGACGCTTCCACAATGGCAATATGGCGCAGATGGATAGCTACGAGGGCATCAGCATCAGCATGGGCGGTAGCGAACAAGCTACGGGGCACCTGCTGCTGAGCAACCCGCGCAAGGTTCTCTTCTCCGACACCGAAAACGTTATCATCCCCGATGATTGGAAGAAAGATTTTGTCCCCTTTGGCAATATCGGCAAATACCCCTACGAAAGCTCCCAATTTGGTATCGGTCTGACCTTCGACCCTCGCTATGCCAAGTGTTTCTATAATGTGCAGGATGGTGGGAACGAACTGCGTTACCTCTGGAAGACCATTGACGACGGCGAGAGCTACACGCTGCTATACACCTTCCAGGCGCCAATCTCCTCTGTTGGTATCTCTAGGGTCAATCCCGATCGAATGGTTGTCTGCACCAGTCTCGGTCTCTACCAGTCGGTCGATGGCGGGAAAACATTTGCCAAGGTAACCACCGCTCCCGAGGAGCTAAACAATATCCCCAATAGCTTCGTGGCCATGCATCCGCGCAACGAGCAGGAGTTCTGGATCTCTTGCTACAACAATCAGAGTGTTTGGCGAACGAAGGACGCTGGGCTGACGTGGAAGGAAATTGGTCGCGAGGCCAAGTTCGATCATGACCTCTTCAGGAATGATTTCTTCTTCAGATACATCTTCCTCACGGGGAACGAGAAGAATGCCGCCTACGCAATCGTCGGAGCTATTCGCCCCTACAACGCAATCAATATGAGTCTGCGCAGTCGGATTGCCTACCGAGACGACACAACCAAGGGTTGGGTCGATCTCTCCGATGGTCTGCCCTATGGCTTGTCGATCAATAAGCTACTGCCTTTCTACAAAAAGGGAGTGCTCCGCCTAGCCTCTAGCAATGGGATTTGGGAGCGTCCGCTGATTGATCCGAACTTCAGACCTGTGGCTCAACCCATCATCCTCAATAGTGGTGCGGGCGAGTTTGCCACGACCAACGAGGTGGAGCTCGACAGTTACTCCATCGTCAACCAAGACGATGCCCAGTGGAGCTGGAGCTTTAGCCCCGCTCCGCTACACGTGAGTGACCCGAACGCACGCAACCCTAAGATCCGCATCGCGCCCAATACGACTTACGATGTGACCCTCACTATTACTACCCCTCAAGGTAGCGACACCAAGACCGTGAAGAGTATGATTGTAGGTAAGGCCACTGTACCGCCCTATACTGACCCAACCGATGCGCAGGAAGTAGAGATGATGGCCAAAGACATCGTGCTTCGTCGCCACCTAATCCGTCAAGGTGAGCAGATTGCGCTCTCTTTCGGTGGTCTGACCCTACCTGTGGTGCTACACGTCTACGACATTCAGGGGCGTGAGGTAATGAGAAGTGAGTTGTCTCCTAGAGAAGCAACCCACCTCGATACCTCTAGGCTCCCCGTTGGTGCGTACATTTACACAGCGGAGAGCACAGAAATCAAGAAGAGCGGACGTTTGCTCATTCATTAGACCCTGTAAACATTGCTAAATCAAAAAGGGGGCTGTGTCAAAATTGGCTTTTGGCACAGCCCCTTTTAGGTGTTTCAGGATGCGCAAGATGCAAGGCACTAAGACTGAGGCTAAGGGAGCATACTAGAGTATGTGACCGAAGCCGAATGTCGCAAGTAACACAGCAGTTTGCGTATTATGACACACCGTCCTTTTTAGGTGTCTGAGAATGCGCATTCTGACACACCGCCATTGCGTTGGGTTGATTGATGGCTAGAACCTATACGTCGTGGAGAGGACGAGCGAGCGACCCGCCCCCGAGATTCCAGAGCTATATGGGCGATAGCGTCGGTCGGTGATGTTCTCTATCGCAGCCGTTACGAACCAGCGTCTAGATATCTGATAGTGGCTGCGTAGGTTGAGTATCAACCAAGCAGGTGCGTAGGTATTACCCGCTGCATCTTTGGCGTAAATCTCGGTTTTACCCCGCTCGTCTAGATGTAGATCGGCATGCTTGCGCTCGGCTTGCATGCGGCTTTCTAGGCAGATGCGCAGGGATTTGGTCGAGAAGTCTAACCCTGCGCGGGCGAATAGGGGGGCTGCGTGGCGTAGGGGCGAAGAGGATTGGTCGTCTAGCTCCTCTCTGCCTTGCTGATAGTTCACCTCGGCGAATGCTGATAGCCCCGAGACCTCCTTAGTCCTTAACAGCAGATAAGCCCCGTAGACCTCGGCAAAGGCAGCATTCTGTATTGCCAGTACGCGGCTTAGCTCGCCCTTGTACATCACTTCGGTCTCGCCAGTAGGTAGGCGAAATGGACGACGCACTAGTGCGTTGCTCAGATGTGTGTAGAAGCCCGAGAGCTCGATTTCGCCCCAAGAGAAATGGCCTCTAGCCGTGAGGTCAATCCCGTGGGCATACTCTGGTTTGAGCGCAGGGTTGGGCATCACGACGGACTGATCTACCGAGTCGAAGAGCTTGCCCATGTCGTCTACATTGGGAGCACGGAAGCCTCTCGATAGGTTGAGATTGAATGTCAAGGACTGAGAGGGCTGATAGTTTAGCCCTAGATTGCCCGATAGCGACCCTGCCTGATTGGTCTGATGTGCATCGAAGGCTAGCGTAAAGCCTGGGTTGGTGAAGTTGGCATCGATCCGATAGAGGTTGTATCTCGTCCCAGCATACGCCTCCAAGCTCTTGCCGAACCTCCATGCCCCTTGCAGATACGCCCCTGCCGAGTGCCATGAGGCTTGGGGGTAGCGAGAGGCGGTGCGATCATTCGTTTTTTTCTCTATATCGTAGGCCTCTCCCGTAGATTTAACTTGATCTAGCACATACTCTAGACCGTAGTTCCACACGGCTTTGGCTGCCGTTTTCTTTAGATCTAGATTGAGCGAATAGGCATCGACCTGCTCGGTTTGGGTGCTTCGGATAGACTTGTTGAGTGTCCTGTCGATACGGCTTTCTTCAAAATTCTGTAGGGCTAGGCGCAGGTCTATTTGATCGTATAGGATGCAGGGCTTCGTATGGCTCAGATGAAGCAGATTCATCATCCACTTCTGCGGTCCATAGCTCCACTCTGCGTAGCGAGGTAGCCCTTTGCGCAGACGGTTGTGGCGGTCGTAGCGACCATAGGGCGAGGTTTCTGATAGATGAAAGGCATACTCCACTAGCCAAGTATCGGAGGGTTTGTATAGAACCTTCTGCATGATGTTGCTCTGGTTGTAGGCCGAGGGTGTCTGGACTCGTGGATCGGGGTTGTCGAGTACGAGATCCGCTTTGTGATCGGCGCGGCGCACGACGAAGGGTTTGAGGTAGTTCTCTGGCCCATAGCTCCCTTGTCTGAGGTCGCCGAACTCGAAGTTGCTGATGCTCGTCAGGAAAGCCCATCGGCGTAGGCTGATCTGGAAGTCGAAGTGTCCCGTACGTTCGTTGTTGGCGGAGGCATACCGCCCCGATGTGGATCCCGATATCCTGATGAGGCGACCACCGCTGAGCTTGGGCGATAGAGTGCGAAAGTCCATTACGCCTCCAATGGCATCGCTGCCATAGAGCACAGACCCAGATCCGAAGAGGACTTGGGCCTGCTCCATGGTTAGAGGGTCTAGGGAAATCACATTTTGGATATTGCCCGAGCGGTAGATCGCTGTATTCATACGTACCCCATCGACCGAATAGAGCAACCTATTGGTGGCAAACCCTCTGATCATCGGGCTGCCACCACCTTGCTGACTTTTCTGTATGTAGACGCGCCCCGAAGCACCAAGCAGATCTGCTGTGGTCTGAGGTTGATACAGGATCACCTCTTTGGGGTTGATGCTGATGCGCCCAGACCTCCACGCCTCGGCCAGTGGGCTGGGAGGAGGAGCTTGTACGACCAGCTCGTCGAGCTTGATGCTAAGGGTGTCGCTCTGCCCGAGAGTGGGCAGGGGGGCTAAAGCCATTAGAGAGACGCCGATAGCCGTGAGTTGATGTTTTGCAGTCATTGCGTTAGTAAATAAGTTTGGTTAATTCATCGCTGTGTGAGCCACAAAGTTAAGACAATTCGTGGCCAACGAGCTAAGTTAGTACACAAAGCTTTCGGATTTTCAACGCTGCACGCAGACTGGCGACAAGCGGGAACCAATCTCCGAAGTAATTCAGTGATTTTGCAAATCTGGTTTTCGCGCTTTGGGCGATAAATCTCGGGATTGGAAGAATATGGGTATATTTACGGACGTAAATAAAGGGGAACAGAGCCGAAACTAGATAGGGAAAAGAATGATTTTGCTCGTCGTGTTGCTTCTCGGTTTGTAGTATGGACTATTGAGCTGGGGGGAGTTCCTCGTTATAGGTCTGTGCTAATTGATTCAATTTAAGTCGTATATGAACTATCACTACATCAGAAACAAATTCGGCCTATTGCTGCTGGCCGTAGTTACTTTCGTGAGCTTGGGTGAAGCCTATGCTCAGGAGGCGCAGCTTGTGACCCAAGAAGCCATCGGCAAGAAGATCAATCTCCTCATATCGGCTAAGGGTGATGTGACGCTAGAGGGAGTCGCCGAGCCTGTCAAGCTGGGGCAGAGAGAGGATTATACGCTTACCTCTCAGACAATCAAGATCAAGGGAGACTTGACTAAGCTCTACTGTGACCAAGTAGATCTGACGAGCCTTGAGCTGATCGATTTGGTCAATTTGGATGAATTGCAGTGTACTGCCAATCATCTTAGCAAGCTAGACGTGAGCAAAAGCCCAAAGCTCAAAAAACTTTGGTGTAATGATAACCAACTCAAGGAGCTGAACCTCGGATCTAATACAGAACTAGAGTCGCTTGTCTGCCACAAGAACCCTCTAGAGGGGCTCAACCTCAAGGCCAACGTCAACCTTCTAGAGCTGTCGGCGTACGAGTGTGGACTTACCGAGATTGATCTGAGCGCTCAGGTCAATCTCACGGGGTTACTGCTCCAAGGCAATCGGCTGACTAAGCTAGACCTGCGTCCTCTCGTTAGTCTCAAGGAGCTAAGTTGCGCCAACAACAAGCTCGGGAGCATTGATGTATCGTCAAACACCCACCTTGTGGCGCTACAGTGCTCCAGCTGCGACCTCAAGACCCTAGATGTGTCTAAGCTCTTGGAGCTAGCCACCCTAGACTGTGCGAATAACAATCTGACCGAGCTAGACGTAAGGCATAACTTGGCTCTAGAGGATCTAGATGCAGGCTCCAATCAGCTCACATCGCTTGTTACGGTTTTCAATCCCAGCCTCTTCAGGCTATTCGTGGACAATAACCAGCTCTCATCTCTAGACCTGTATCAGAATACAGAACTAGAGTCGCTCAATATCAGTGGTAATCAGTTCTCAAGTCTAGATATTTCGCCTTTGACCTCTTTGGTGGAGCTATTCGTTACGAATAATAAGTTCAAAAATCTGGATGTAGCACACCTAGCAGAGCTGACGATATATTCTTGTGCGATGAATGAGTTCACGGAGCTTGATCTGTCTGGTCTGCACAAGCTACAGGTCGCTTTCCTATTTGACAATAAGCTATCAGAGCCCGCTATCGACAAACTTGTCGGTCAGCTCCCCTCCAACGTAGAGCAAGGGCCAGATACGTGGGGCTTGGCTTATGTGATCAATACGCTCTCGGATACAGAAGCCAACGTCTGCTCGGATCGTGCCGTTAAGGCGGCCCAAGCCAAGCAATGGGTCATCTTTGACTACTATGGTGGAGAGGAAGACGAGGAGGGTAATATCGGCCACGAGTATTCTGGTACGCCCGCGCCTGTCCTACCAGTTGATGGCGGTTTTAAGTTCTCTGTCTATCCCAACCCAGCCAAGGACTACATAGAGGTGCGTGGCGCAGTAGCAGGGGAGCTCGTCCGGATCCTTACTGTGGAGGGTAGGCAAGTGGCTCAGCATCGGGCAGACGAAAATGGTCTGGCACGTATTCCTGTGGCTCATCTGCCTCACGGGCACTACCTTGTACGCTCGATTGGCCACGTTGCCAAGTTGATGATTCGCTAGGCCCCTTGCCCCTGATTTGGGCGATATGTGATATTCGCCTAGACACTCCTCAAAGACTTCGCTCAACTTGTAGATACACCCTGCTTTTGAGCGAGGTCTTTGCTCTTATGTTTCAAAAAAATAAGCTAACTTTGCGCCCGACTCCTGTAGTGCCTAGAGCTCTGGTAAATTTGTCGTCTTACTAGATTGGTTTAGAGAGAAAAAGCCATCGAAGATTAACCTAGAGTTCTCTCTGCGTGAGCCTGTAACACTTTAGAATTATAACTAAACTAAAAGATAAATAGTACACGATGCAAAACAAAGGATTTGTGACTTTCGTCACGGTGAGTTTGGCTCTAATCTGTGCGTTCTATCTCTCTTTCTCATTCGTAACTAATCACTACGATAAGAAGGCTGAGGCCATGGGCGAAGTAGCAGGTAGAGCTTATCTAGACTCTATGGCTAACGAAACTGTGATGCCAGGGTACACCCTCAAGCAGGCTCGTGCTCAGCAGATTGGGCTCGGTCTAGACCTCAAGGGTGGAATGAATGTGGTACTCAGGCTCAATGCTGGGGATCTGCTACGCTCTCTAGCAGGCAACCCAGAGGATGCGACATTCCAGAAGGCTATTGAGCTGGCAGGTAAAAACAACTCTCAGGGCGACTATATCGACGAGTTCGTCAAGCAGTACAAGGCTCTAGAGCCTAGTGCCAACTTGGCTGTCGTATTCGGCTCGGGGGATCTCCGTGACCAAATCAATCCTAAGACTAGCGAATCTGAGGTAATCGGTCTGCTCAGAGAGAAGTACAATAGTGCTATCGACGCTTCGTTCAACGTGCTTCGTGCTCGTATCGACCGCTTCGGGGTAGTAGCCCCCAACCTACAGCGTCTAGAGGGGCAAGGGCGCATCCTTGTAGAGCTCCCTGGCGTCAAGGATCCAGAGCGTGTACGCGAGTTGCTACAGCGCAGTGCCAACCTACAGTTCTGGCGTACCTATACCTATCAGGAAGTATCCGAAGACCTAATGGCTGCCAACGTTCGTCTAAGTGAGCTAAGCGCACCAGTAGCTGCCCCAGTCGATACTACAGGCCTAGATAGCGCTGCTATCGCTCAAGCCCAAGCCAAGGTTGCCGAGCAGGCAATGGCACAGAGCAATGCCCTCTTCTCTCTGCTCGTCCCTGGTGGTCGTGGTGGTGCTGTGGTAGGTTATGCTCGCAGGGCCGATATGGACAAGATCGACTCCATGCTCCGCGTTGCCAAGGAGCACCGCGCTATCCGCGAAGACCTAACTCTAATGTGGGGTGCTAAGCCTATCGAAGACCCCCAGACACGCAAGCCTACCGAACTCTACGAGCTGTATGCTATCCGTACGAATCGCAGCATGACACCAGACCTTGGTGGCGACGCTGTGACCTCGGCCTCTAGCGATATCCGCAATCAGTTTGGTCATAGTGAGCCCATGGTATCTATGTCTATGGATACAGAGGGAGCACAGAAGTGGGCTCGTCTGACCAAGGATAACGTCGGCCGTGCTATCGCTGTGGTTCTAGATGGTGTTGTTTACTCTGCACCCAATGTTAATCAGGAGATTACTGGTGGTAACTCGCAGATCTCTGGTAGCTTCACGATGGAAGAAGCTGGAGACCTTGCCAACGTACTCAACTCTGGTCGTATGGAAACCTCTGTAGTCATCGAGCAGGAGAACGTAGTAGGACCAACCCTAGGTCAGGCCTCTATCAAGGCTGGTATCATTTCCTTCGCCATCGCACTAGTACTGCTGATGATCTACATGTGCCTAGCCTACGGCTTCATCCCTGGTATGGTTGCCAATTCGGCCCTTATCATCAATAGCTTCTTCACGCTAGGTATTCTGGCTTCGTTCCACGCAGTGCTCACGCTATCTGGTATTGCTGGTCTTGTCCTCACGCTCGGTATGGCCGTCGATGCCAACGTATTGATCAATGAGCGTATCAAGGAAGAGCTTCGCAAGGGTAAGGATATGACGCGTGCCATCGCTGATGGTTACGGCAATGCCTTTAGTGCGATCTTCGACTCCAACCTCACGACTATCATCACTGGTATCGTACTCTTCTTCTTCGGCACAGGTCCTATCCGCGGTTTTGCCACAACCCTAATCATCGGTCTCATTGCTTCATTCATCACAGCGGTGTTCCTCACTCGTATGATTTTCGAAGCGCTCGACAAGAAGGGTAAGCTCAAGAGTGTTACCTACGATACACCACTCACGCGCAATGTACTAGTTAATCCAAACTACGACATTCTAGGCTCTCGCAAGAAGGGCTACATCCTACCCGTGACTCTGCTCGCCGTAGGGCTACTGGGTCTCTTCACCATCGGTCTAAACAATGGTATCGAGTTCTCGGGTGGTCGCAACTATATAGTTAAGTTCGACCAGAAGGTAGACAACGATGCTATTCGCTCTACTCTAGCGCCATCGCTCGACAACAAGCTCGTGCTCACCTCTATCGGTACAGAGGGCGACCAAGTACGTATCTCGACCAACTACAAGATTGAGGACGACAGCGAGGCTGTGGAAGAAGAAATCACCAATAAGCTATACGAAGGCGTGAAGCCATACTTCGCATCTGCACCAGATCGCGATACCTTCATCCACGAGAGCATCGTTAGCTCACAGAAGGTAAGCCCAAGCATGAGTGACGACATCAAGCGAGGCGCTCTGATTGCTGTAGGTTTGGCTTTGCTCTTCATGGCATTATATATCTTGATTCGCTTCCGTGATGTGGCGTTCTCAATCGGAGCATTTGCTTCTGTTACGGTGACCACACTGCTGATTATCTCTATCTACGCACTCACGTGGAAGTTCATGCCATTCACTATGGAGGTTGACCAGAACTTCATCGCAGCCCTGCTCGCGATCATTGGTTATGCAATCAACGACGTGGTGATTGTCTTCGACCGCATCCGTGAAGAAGTCGGTCTACATCCCAAGGAAGACAGAGCGAAGATCATCAATCAAGCGCTCAACGCAACCCTCTCCCGTACGCTCAATACGTCTTTCACTACCTTCTTGGTAATGGCTATCGTATTTGCCTTTGGTGGCGCCTCTATGCGTAGCTTCACATTCGCCATCCTCCTAGGTGTGGTGTTCGGTACTTACTGCACGCTCTTCGTAGCTACACCTATCGCCTACGAAGTGGCTAAGCGTCGTCGTGCAGCGAAGTAGTCTCGCTTGTGAATATAAAACGCCACACGGCATATAGCGCAGTCGCTATATGCCGTGTGGCGTTTTTGCGTCTTATTGTTTGTTCTATCCCTCGTCATGGGGTTATCCGATAGGAGGTAGAGATATCTACGATTAGCACGGACTTCGTCCTTGGCTTCGGGCGTATCCTCTAGTCCACTTTTACCACACTGCCTTCGATTGCTCTTGATACCAATAGCCCCCCTGTACAGACTAGAAGTCGTACTTGATGTGAGCGGAAATAAAAAGAGGTCATGCACGTCAGCCAAAGCCAACCATACATGACCTCTCTATGAGAGAGTACCTTACCAAGACTACAACACTACAGTCTACTATACCCGATAATATTGTGAATACAGCCGTGCGCTTCAACACCTCCTCGCTGTAGTCTCTTTTTGATACTCTAGATTAATTCTACACTACAAATCTAGGCATTTAAAATGATATAACCTAGCGTTTTGCGAAATTATTTTACCGTCCTGTCGAAATATTTCCTCACCACGGGAATTTCTAGTAGAGAAGCACGCAAATCCTCGAAGTCTCTGAATAGTCTATCCACGATATCGCAGCAGAATTGCCCCGCTAGCTCGGAGGATTGACGCAAGGCTTGCTTAGCTCCCCAAACGTGCGTTATCAAGTCTTGCTGATGTAGCTGATCAAGCTCTAGGAGCGTTTTGACAGGCGTTCCTGTATTCTCCGCACAGATGCCGAGTAGGCGCTGTTCGGCGAAGACCATTTGGCTCACCTCGTCGTTGGCTCGCTCGAGGTTGTCTACCATAAACTCGATTGCATGGGAGGTATATGTATCCTTGAATTTAGGATCAGAGATGTAGAGCAGGGCGGTATTGAATGGCTCTGCCGACCACTTCCAGTTGTCTGAGAAGCGGTACCCCTTGGCTGTCTTGAGATTCTCTATGCTTGGATAGATCTCCGATAGATACTCTTTGTGTACACAAACGACCTGATCAGACCGAGGATTGATAGCACGATTTAGATTCTTCCAAACAATCATATCCGTATCAAGCATCACGCAGGGCGTCTGCATATCTCGTAGTGCATAGAGCTTAGCTCCAGCCCAGAAGATAGAGAAGTCTACTCTATCTTGGATGCCATCCAAGACATCAACATTAATGCCACCATCCCAGATGAAATTCATGTTCTGCTCTTCGTAGATTCGCTTACCATAGCTGTCGGTATAGAGCCGAATCGGACCATTGTACTTGCGCCACTGCAAGGCCGACATGATGGTAGTGAGAAGATCGACGTCATGGATATACGGTTCCTGCCCTCTAGCTCTTGCTGGGGCTGTATGGGTGGTATGAAAAGCTGTCAATCCATATTGCTCTGGGGCAAGCCATGTAGTCTCTAAATCAATATCCGTCCGCTCAATGAGAGCTAGTCCATATCCGCCCTCTAGAGTTGCGGCACCATTGTCCATGGAGGAGCTGATACCCCACGAGGAAATATAGCTCTGTGGAGCGCTCGTGTATGCCGAGCTCGCAAGAGCTTCTGCCTCTCGCCTCTGACTATTTAGCTTGATTGCTGATAAGAGTCGCATGAGCTTGGAGTGATCGGATCGGACAATCACATGGCAACGCCCACGTGCCTCACTACTCTCAACGAAGATGTAGGCCTCGCCCTTACGGTGTGCCGTCACACCTCCTCGGGCGTTGACTGTAGCCACAGTGGGATTGCTAGAGCTCCATACCAGAGCCTCTGGAACAACTGGCTCAATAGGGTAGAGGGGATAGTGCCCTTGGACGAAGATCTCAATCTGCTCTGTATTGAGGAGTAGGTCGGCTTTGAGACTTGGGCGCTGAGGCTCCTCAAGGGCAATCGTCTCATCCAGCAGATTAAACAATTTAGACAGCCCGATGGGCATGTGGTTCTGCGAGGCTTGGAGCCTTACCTTGAGGTGATGATTAGTGGTGATGGTCTGTTGCTCTTCGCTATCGGTCTGTGTACCCCTAGATGCAAAAGAACACGTCAGATGTTTATCATCGAAGCTATCAACCAGCGCATTGAACTCTATGTCTAGTCTATCTACGGAGAAGTGAGGGAGGGGCACTAGTGCCATTAGCGGCATTGATAGCTCCAGCATCTGGCTACCATTCTGATACCTAAAGGCAATCATTACGGCCTCCTGCTTCCCGGCCTCGTTGGTACGCAGAGTAACGGAGTTCAAGTAACGCTTAGTGACCCGAGCGGCCTCAACCTGAGCCTGCACACAGGCTCTAACAGGCTCTCCGAGCATTTGGCTAAATGGGAGTGTGGCCAATGCAGACTGCGGTGTTTCTTGATTTTTCATACCTACTGCCTCCTAATAATCTCAATACCCTCGGGGAGTACGTATTCATATTTCTTGCGATTCTCCTCAAACCACCTTGAGACTACAAGCCGTCTGATGCGACTATGCTCTATGTTTAGATGCGTGAGCCTATTGCAGTACGATATATCCACGACATCGTGCACGCACTCTTTGATGACCAGCTTCGTCAGATGAACAGCCGAGGTGAGCAGTACTTGGGGAATGAAGCCCGCCCCCCACTTACAGAGTACTAGAGTATAGATCTGTTCGAGCCATCCGAAGTCCATGTTCGCTCTATGCTGTCCCTCTGCTAGTTTCTCTCCATTGCCCCATAGCTCTAGATAACGCAGATCGGCAAGACGACTCATAGAGAAAGCCTGCACTGCGGATAGATTGAGCCGGGTACATCTGAAGGCATACAGACTATGAAAGGCTCCAAAATCATCGATGCTGAAGAATGGGAACTGATCGTGCGGTATGTTGAGCGCTTTGATTTTGTCAATCGCGGCACGCTCGATATGATTCTTCTCCGGGAGTTTGATCGAGGCCTCTGTCTCGGACTTGCTACCAAACGAGTAGTCTGGGGCTATCTTCTCGGGGACAGATTTGACGCAGCCACGGGCGATTGCTCTAGCGATCTCGGGATCCCTAAGCTGCATGTAAATGCTCTCTGGTACCACTGATTGCTCCATGAAGCCGAGCACTTTGCTTAGTCCCGAGGGGACGTGATCTTGGGTGGCACGTACAGCCACGTCAATCGTATTCTCCAGTTGAGTCGTCGTGGTATCGCCAGAGGTGGTAGCATAGGTCGCAGAAATCTTGCTCTCGCTATTGGAGAGGCTAGCATTTACTCCAGTCACCTTAGCTCTGAAGGAGATCTCTAGCGTATCTATCGAGAAGTAAGGCACGGGAACCAATGTCAGCAATGGGATGCGTAGGTATGCCTTGGTGCCATTGTTGATGAATGAGAAAGATACCATGACGGCCTCTTTGCCATTCGCCTCTAGGCCTACATCTCGGATATAGTGCCAAGTACTCATCGATGCCTGCTCTTGGGCTGCGATGCATGCCTTGAGTGGACCACCGATTAGATGATGAAAGGGTAGTCCTTTCATCTGTTCGTTTACACTACTCATGCCTTTTCTTTTTATTCGTAGTACGGCCGACTACGATGTTGATGAATAGATTGAACTATCGACGGAAGTTGCTCGCCTCCTGTACGCGCTGCTTGGCGCGCTCTACATCGCCTAGTATCTCTAGGGCACGCTTGGACTCTTGTTTATTGATCTCAAGTTTGAGGCGACAATGCTTGCACTCTATATATGGAGCCGAGATAAGTTCGGCGATTGTAGTCTCGATGAAGCGGTTGCATTTGGGGCAGTTGAGCCCGGGTCTTCTTTGTTCGTTCATACTGTTCTCTCGCATTTAAATAGGTTAGTATTCTTCCGATAGTCTTGTATTATTCCCCATACCTCTAAATATATCGGCAAATCCTGCGGGGAGAGGGGATTGCTTTAGCTTGATTCTGATTGTGAAGTTGCTCTGCTCGGTCTGCTGATTCTGGCTAGTCATCGTTACCTTGGCACTAGAGTCATCTTGCCGCGCGAGCTCACTCACTTTGGTATGGAGCAGAAATCTCCAAGCGATATGCTTGTGCGCATAGTCGTAGCGTCTGCCGTCTAATGGAAACTCAATGCGCACCTCTTTGGTCGAAGAGCTATTGCGCTGATAGGTGTTGCCTTGGTGCCAAAGAGATCCATCGCCATAGAGGCTGATGAGCAGACGATTGTTCCACTCAAACTCTTTGATTTTGTCATCGCCTAGTTTTTCCTCCCATAGCGTAATGTAGGGTCTACCTAGAGAGAGGAGGACGCATCGCTTATTTTGAAGCGATTTGGTAGGGTCACTCTTGTAGTAGGATTTATTGCCACTCCTGTCTATAATCTGGAAGGTGAGTTTATTGGGATTCACCAAAGACTGATATACGCTTATCTGGAGGGCATAAACTCGCTTGTTTTGCTTTTTGTCGTAGTACTCTGTTAGCGCTCGAGACTTATCAATAGAGTCATTGGTCGTGGCGAGTCTAGGCGCCTGAGTCTGGGTGTCTGATTTTTTGGTTTGGGTGTTTAGTTCCAGGCGACATGAGCAGGAGAACTCGGCCTCCTCTATGCGTAATAGGGATAGTGGCACTAGAGTGATCACAGGGATCTGTAGGCGTAGTCTACGCCCCTGATCATCGGTGTAGCCAAAAGAGATTGGGGGCATATCGCGTAGCTGCCCCAATATACGGAGGTACTCCTCTAGACCCATCTGTTCGGCTTTGAGCGTAGAGACATGCGCCTCCTTAATCAGATCGGCTAGCCCTATATCCATCCTAGGTAATGTATTACTCATTATTATACTTATGTATCTGCGTTTCCCCTGATGGGGGCAGAGGATTAGACATTGGTAGTGGAGAGCTGCGGAGGTACTACTTTTAGGGTGATGGATTGGATTGCCTCTGGTGGATAATCCTTGAGTCGCTCGGCGTCAATCTCAATGCGAAGCGAACGCTCCGTACGGGAGGAGAATAGCTCTGCGCTTTGCTCCTCTTGGATGATTTTGCGGATTTCCTCGCTCACTTCGTCGTCTAGCACCCGCCGAGTTTCGGCTAGAAGATCCGCTCCGCCTGCTAGGGCAAATAGCCCCTCAATATCGCTGTGCCGTAAGAGAGCCTCCTCGCCCACAGCGAGTACCTGATCGGCGATAGGCTCTACCTCGAATTCATGCTGCTCATTGTATAGCTTGTCCACATGTGCTTTGAGGCGCGTGAGCATCCTATGGGCGATGTAGTCAATGAGCCTACGATTGTCTCCTAAGTCGTCGATATAAGAAAAACCATTGGAGGTATAGGGTACACCAGATGCTTGGGTTTGATGGACTAATTTGCGAATCACTAGTTTGGCGAGCTGCTCGGAGATATTGCCAAGTAGCCGGTCGCTCTCGTTTGCGTTGAGTACCTTGACCTCCGTGATGTCCTCTCCGTCTTGGATGGCATAGCGTAGGTTTAGGGTCAACTCGCCTACCGTGGCCGCTGGGGAGATGGATATCCCCCCAGTGATCTGTTGGTGAGACTTGGCTAGCTCACGAGCGTAGCTAGCGGCTTCGTGCTGAGCTTGTATTACATCTCGTAGCACGGATGATATTACTTGCTTGAGGTTTGTCATAAGATATATTACGGTAATAGTCCGAGAGACGAGCTACTCGGCCACTGCAATGCTTTGTTCTTTCTTCCCTGCCTTGATCGTGTAGACTGCAGCCTTCGAGAATGTTAGGGTTACTCCCGTCTCCGTCTTCTCTAGGGTTACGCCCTCGTTTGGGGTACACTCAATCTCCGAAGGAGCCAAGATGCCGTCTTCGTTGAGGTATCTGACGAAGAGTTTTCGTCCACTAGAGTTAGGGTCGGGTGTAATCTGTAGTTCTCCTGCTGGGTCGAAGGTGATGATAGCATTATTGAGCGTCTCAATAATTTTGGCTAAACCACCTGGCATATCTGCAGGTCCTGCTTGGATCTCGAAGTCGACGGTCGTCTCAATGCTGTACTTGGACTCTTGGGTTACCTTAGAGTCTTTCTTGTTGGAGTACTCGGCCTTTTTCTCCGAGTCCTTGGCATCCTTCGACTTCTTATAATCTTTGTAGAAGTCAATAGCTTTGCCGCTATACTTCATTACCTCACGCCACCAAGCGGGATCATCGTCTTTGTCCTCTTTCTTGCTCTCGTCGGACTTGGCAGACTTGTCGTCCTTCTCTGCTTGCCCCGACTTGTCGTCCTTCTTGGTGCCATCTCCAGAGCTGTCCGCTTTGCTCGAGGCTTGGTCTCCTTCCTTGGATTTACCGTCCGCCTTCGCCTGCGCAATAGCCTCATCCGTTTTCGTATTCTTGTCCTTGTCGGAGGCTTCCTCTTTCTTCTCGTCCTTTTTGTCCTTGTCCTTATTCAGATCAAGTGAGATATCGGGTGCTGTACCCCAAGAGGACGAGGCCTTGATAGAGGCCTTGAAGCTAATCGTGACAGCATTGATCTGCAAGAAGTTGATTGGCACAAGCGTGATGAGTGGCACCATGATCTTCTGCCGCCTCCCATCCTTGACGAACTCGAAGCCAACCGAGGCTGCGACCTGATTATTCTCCTTGTCCGAGAAGATCCCCATCTCTCTAAGGGCTGCGATCGTCGTCTGGTGGCTCTCGTTTTGCGCAGCCACACACGCCCTTAGCGGTTCGCTAATTAAGTGTGTGAAAGGGATGTCTGTTACTCCACCTAATGTAGCCTTACGCAGGGCTGCATAGTCGATCGAGCTAGTAGAGTTCTGCGATTGATTTGTTTCTTCAGCCATAGTCGTATCTCCTATTCTTTAGTTAGGGTTATGGAGTTACTACAATCAAGGCTTGGCAGTCGCCACCTTTGATGTAGTATTCCCCCTCTTCGCCGAAAGTCGCGATTACGTTCTCACCATTGCTTGCGACCTTGAGGGGATTTTGGTCAAATCCCCCAGTGGAACCGTTACCACCCTCTTGCCCTTGCCACTTATCCTCTGCATCCGTAGCCTTACGCCACTGGACTTCCTTGGGTGACCAAACACCTGCATTGTTGCGATAAGAAATGATGACCGACTGATTGACTGGCACCATATGTTCGCTCACCGTCAGCTCTCCCTTGGCATTGACTGTGTCTACCGCACTATTGAGGATCTCTAGTACCCTAGCCATACCAGCAGGCATACTATCTTGCCCAGCATGGACATGCACGTCCATCGTGTACTCGACACTGTATTTGGACTCTTGCGTTGCCTTAGAATCCTTTTTGCTCGAGAAGTTGGCATGCATCTCTACCGAGGCCTTGGCAAATACTCCTTTGTAGCCAGCTTCGATTTTAGCCCCTACATCAACCGCCCTAGACTGCTTTACTTCGGTTGAGCTGGATGCAGATGCCGAAATCTGAGCTTTGAAGTTGATCTCAATCTCATTGATCGCAATATAAGGTATCGGGACAATGGTTAGTAGCGGGATGATAAGCATCATCTTGCGGCCTCCCTGTATATACTCGAAGCTGACAGTTATAGCCTTGGTATTCCCCTCTTTGTCCGTCTGCAAACCTACCTGCTTGATAAACTCCCACGTCGTTTGGGCAGCTTGAGCTTGAGCATTGATGCAGGCAGTAAGTGGTCCTCCGATGATCGAACCAAAGGGGATAGCCTGCAAGGCAGAGGTCGCAACCTGAGAGGGGGTTGTGTCTATATTAGCCATAGCGTTTGTGTCTAAAAGTTAAACCATCACGAATATCTCTGTATTCGACCTATAGACTTCGTTGGAGGGATCCCAATATCCGAAATCCCTCTCTTGATGATGTCCTAGCTCTGTGTTTTGGCAACAACAACCTTGATAGTTTCCGTTAGCGTTCCTTCAGCATTGGATAGCAGATATTCTCCTTCTTCTAATTCAGCAGAAGCTCTATCTTTATTACGGACAGTGAGCAAATCGCTATCCTTTTCAGATGTACTATCTCCCACCTTCTTCTTGAGCCAGAAGTCCTCCTTACGTGTGGAGAGTAGCCCCTCTGGAGTCTTGTAGACCACCTCAAGGGTACCTTTCTTCCCTTGAGCAATCAGCAGGATGTTGTTATTGATGAGGAACTCGCCTTCTGGGTTGCAGACGTCCATAGCGTTACCGATAAGCTCTAAGACCTTAGCCATACCTGCTGGCATGCTGTCCTGTGAGGCGTGTACAGCCACATCCATCGTGTACTCTACGCTATACTTAGACTCACGCGTGCCGACCGAGTCTTTCTTGCTCGAGATAGAGGCCTGCATCGAGTTGCGGGAGTAATCGCTCGAGTAGCTAGACTCGTTGTGGCCGCTTCTGTTTTTATTCCACCAGCGACCAGATCGCCCATAGCTTCGACTACTTTGGGTGTCCAAGCTACTATTGTAGTTAGAGCTAGTTCTATCATCCGCCTCTGTGATGGCGTCTTGATCCATGGCACTGGCTTGAGCCTTGATGTTAGCCTTGAAGTTGATATCAATTGTATTGATTGCAATGTAAGGAATAGGCACGATGCTTAGCATGGGGACGTTGAGGCGTACCAAACGACCTGCTTGGATGAACTGAAAGCATACATAGATAGCCTTTTTCTCCAACACAGGATCCATAATAGTTTGACCTTTGGAGTCTTTAATTTCATTGCCATATCTATCCAAGCGAGGTGCTTTGACGATTTCTCCCTTGGGGTCTCTTACTGGCACATCCTCTAGCCCAACCTCACGAATGAAGTCTACTGTGGTCTGAGCGGCCAAGCGCTGAGCCTTGACGCACGCCTGCAGAGGGCCTCCGATGATGTTCTCGAATGGGATTGCTCTAAGAGCACTAGTGGCTACCGATGAAGGTGCCGTACTGATAACTTTTTCCATAGTAACTCTAATTGTTTATGATTAAGAATTGAAAAGATTTAACATTCAATCTCGCTAGACTGGTCTAAAATATCTCCACAGACATATAGACTAGATGTTCGCTCAGCCTACATGAGCTCCTATTGTCTCTTTTTGGTTATACCATCCTATCCAACAAAGGTATAGATTAAGATACATAAAACGAAATATTTGATGATAATAATTTTTTTTAGTACGCATAGTGAACTTATTTTCATAGATTATTCTATCATAATAACAAGGGTGCCGCCGCGCGTAGAATCTCTCGCTTGTCAGGGGGACCTGGGAGACGGGATACGACGAAGCCTGCTCTCTGCAACCGACGGCGCACCTCTCCTTTGGCGCAGTAAGTCACCAGCACCGCCCCAGCTGCTGTATGCTCGTAGAGACGTCGGAAGATCTCCTCCGACCACAACTCGGCTTGAGTCTCGGGGGAGAAGGCATCGAAGTATATTAAATCAACTTCGCCTTGAGGGGTATAGGCGAGTAGATCAACCGCTTCTTTGCGCAGGGTAAAGTATTCGTTTAGCTTATAGTTCTCTCCCCATGTCGCCTCGTGCAGGGCAATCAGTGTGGCACGGGGTGTATCGTGTGGCGTTTGGTAGCTAAGTTGGTGGTAGATTTCCTTGGGTACTGGGTAGAGCTCTAGAGAGGTGTAGTGTAGCGGGCGTTCGATGAGCTGAGCTTGCTCTAGGCTTAGTAGTGCGTTGAGCCCTGTGCCGAAGCCAATCTCGAGTACCCTTAGAGGCTTCTTGTCGTCTAGTGAAGCGCGAAAGAGTAGCCCTGCGTGGATGAAGATGTGCATACTCTCCTGCATCGCTCCGTGCGTGGAGTGATAATGTTCGCCAAGGGTGGCATTGTAGAGCGTTAGGCTGCCATCCTCGGTTAGGTGGCAAGAGGGGAGCGGTGGCTTATTCATCGGACGAATGTTGTAGTAGCGCGAGCAAAGGGCGAGCGAATTGCCAGATTGCAATACCTGCGGCTACGCTCACGTTGAGGGAATGCTTTGTGCCGAACTGTGGGATCTCGATGCACCCCGTGCACATATCCACGACGCTCTGTCGCACACCTTTGACCTCGTTGCCCAGCACTAGAGCATAGCGCTCGGCTTCGGTCGGTGCGCATTGCTCTAGCGATAGGCTCCCGTGTGCCTGCTCTAGTGCATAGACCTTGTAGCCCGCGCCGAGCAGCTCGGCGACAGCATCCTCGGCCGATGGGGTATAGTGCCACGATACAGTGTCCTCTGCCCCTAGAGCCGTCTTATGAATATCCGGATGTGGCGGCTGAGCTGTGATGCCACAGAGGTACAAGCCCTCTAGGCGAAAGGCATCTGCCGAGCGAAAAACCGAACCGATGTTGTTCATGCTACGCACATCATCGAGCACGATGACTAGCGGTAGCTTGCGGCTCGCCTTGTAGCCCTCGTGGTCGAGGCGAGCCATTTCTGTTATCTTGAGTTTCTTCATTCGGTGATTTTGGGGTTAGAGCATATAGCCAATGCCTACTGATATGGCAGGAGCGTAGTACCACTGCGCCTGGTAGTAGCTATTGGGATAGACATAGCTGGCCGAGAGGCCAATCTGGTAGTGGTACGAGAGCGACTCTCCCAGTCTACGCCGAGCCCCCCAAGCTACGAGTGCACTGCTGTAGGCATGGCGGTAGTAACCCGAGCTAGCCACGAGGTTAGCCACTGTGATGGGTGATACCCTTAGGGTGATGTAGTTGGCAGTGTTGCCCGAGACATTGTAGCCCGCAGCCCGTCGCTTGAGTAGGTTGTAGTACCACGTAGCGTCCACCTCGAGGGCAGGAGAGAGGGAGAAACCGAAGTCGCTGTGGGTTGTCCGTCGCTCCGATGCGCCTTCTATGATGGTCTGCTGGTCGAAGCTAAAGTGGAAGGAGCTATTTACTCCGATGCTAAAGCCTACGGAGAAGTCTGGTGCGATGTTTTTCTCTAGCGTGTAGCCGATGCGCCCAAGCCCTAGCTCTAGAGCGTGGTAGGTCGGGAGTTGCTCCGATGTCTCTTGGGCTGTGAGAGCCATCGGGCATAGCAAGCTTGCTAGCCCTAGTAGGCTAAGTATGGTGTGGATATGCCTCTTCATTGTCGTATTTTCTTGATGGGTGATTGGATGGCTGATACTTATCTGCCTACTGCTCCCTCTTCTTGAGCAAATCTCGTAGCTGACTAAGGCCTTGGCTGGCACCAGCCTCGATCCAGTGGATCTGACTTCGGTAGGGCGAAGAGACGGGTTTGGGGTCAATGAGGTAGACAGGTGTGGAGTAGGGGACGTAGCCGAGCAATCCTGCCGCGGGATATACGTTGAGCGAAGTGCCTACGACGACGAATATATCAGCCTGCTCGGCTAGCTCAATAGCAGGCACCATCATGGGGACATCTTCGCCAAACCACACGATGAAGGGGCGAAGCTGACTGCCGTCTGGGGCAAGATCTCCAACCTTGAGGGCAAGGGTCTCGGGCGTAACGGGGTAGGTTTTCTGACGGTGCTTGACCGAGCAGTTCTTCGACAGCTCTCCATGTAGATGGATGACGTGTGTGCTACCTGCTCGCTCGTGTAGGTCGTCTACATTCTGCGTGATCACGTGCACCTCGTAGTCCTGCTCCAGCTCGGCGATAGCTAGATGCCCAGCGTTGGGCTTAGCCTGATCTGCCTCGCGTCTACGCATGGCGTAGAAGTCGAGCACGAGCTGTGGATTTCGGTAGAAGCCCTCGATTGAGGCCACATCCTCTACGCGGTGATTCATCCATAGCCCATCGCTATCTCGGAAGGTCGCCAGGCCACTCTCGGCACTCATACCCGCGCCCGAGAGGATGACTAATTTCTTTTTCATACTTCACAGTTGTTGTTGGGTGATTACTTCATCATATCCTCGCAGAGAGCGATGGCCTCTGCGATGCTCTCAACCTGCTTGATGCGCAGGATGTGTCGGCCATTGCGCTGCTTAAACTCGCATCGCTTGCTGTGCTGCACCACATAGTTGATCAGTTTATCGAAAGCGGACGACTTGTAGTAGGGGCTTGCTTCGTCCGCTACGAGGTGCAGGCTCATCATCTCCGAGCGCAGGATCAGCTTCTCAATGCCCAGAGACTTGCCCAGGCGTCTGAGTCGTGGCACGAGGACGAGCTCCTCGGCCTGATGGGGCAGTACCCCGAAGCGGTCGATTAGACGCTCGCGGAAGGCCTTGAGCTCCTCGTCACGCGAGAGATTGTCTAGCTCACGGTAGAGTAGGATGCGCTCGGCATCGCTCGGCACGTAGCTCTCGGGGAGCGAAAGTTCTAGGTCGCTCTCCACGGAGGTCTCCACGACGAAGTGATCTGCACGCCCCTCTGTCTCACTTCGGTAGAGCTCACTAAACTCATCGACTTTGAGTTCGTTCACAGCCTCCTCAAACACTTTCTGATAGGTCTCGTAGCCCATGTTGGCGATGAAGCCACTCTGCTCCGTCCCCAGAGCATTGCCTGCTCCACGTATATCTAGGTCTTGTAGTGCGATGCGCACGCCACTACCTAGTTCGCTGAAGTTCTCCAGAGCCCTAAGCCTGCGTCGCGACTCCTCGGGCAGGGTAGCTAGAGGCGGACTAAGCAGGTAGCAGAAAGCCTTGCGGTCGCTACGCCCCACGCGTCCTCGTAGCTGATGTAGCTCGCCTAGGCCATAGCGGTGCGCATCGTTGATGATGATGGTGTTGGCGTTCGGCACGTCAATGCCATTCTCAATGATGGTCGTGGCAACCAGTACGTCGTACTCGTGATTGCCAAAGTCGAGCAGCAGCTGCTCTAGCTCCGCTGGCGACATCTGCCCATGCCCTACAGCCACACGGGCATCGGGCACCTCGCGCTTGACCACACCAGCCACTTCACTGATGTTCTGGATGCGGTTATGCACTAGATAGACCTGCCCATTGCGGCTAAGCTCGAAGTTGACCGCCTCGGCGATCGTCTCGGCATCGAAGCGTGTGAGGATTGTCTCTACGGGGCGTCGGTTAGCAGGTGGCGTATTGATGTTGGAGAGGTCTCGGGCACCCATCAGAGAGAACTGCAGGGTGCGGGGAATTGGTGTCGCACTCATCGTCAGCGTATCGACATTGACCTGTAGCTTGCGTAGACGCTCCTTGACCGCCACGCCGAACTTCTGCTCCTCATCGATCACGAGTAGCCCTAGATCCTTGAACTGTACGTCCTTGCTCGTCAGGCGATGAGTCCCGATGACGATATCGATCTGACCCCCGCGCAGATCCTTGAGGGTATCCTTGGTGGCCTTGGCCGATCGCGCACGCGATAGATACTCGATGCGAACGGGGAAGCCTGCCAGGCGCTTGCAGAAGGTGCGGTAGTGCTGATATGCCAGCACCGTCGTGGGGACGAGCACTGCCACCTGCTTGCCGTCTGTAGCGGCTTTGAAGGCCGCTTGTATAGCAACCTCCGTTTTGCCGAAGCCAACGTCTCCGCAGAGTAGCCGATCCATCGGGAACGAACGCTCCATATCCGCCTTTACAGCCTCTATCGCTTTGGCTTGGTCGGGCGTGTATTCGTACATAAACGAGGCCTCTAGCTCGTGCTGGAGGTAGGAGTCGGGGCTGAAGGCGAAGCCTGGGGTCTCGCGTCGCTTGGCATATAGGCGAATGAGGTCTCGGGCAATGTCCTTGATCTGTTTCTTGGTCTTATCCTTGATGCGCTGCCATGCTCCAGTGCCGAGCGTCGAGAGCTGTGTCGCCTCGGCAGCGTCTCGCGAGCGGTAGTGCGAGAGCTTGTGTAGGCTGTGTAGGTTGACGTAGATGCTATCGCCCTTGCGGTACTCGATCTTGACGACCTCCTGTGGGCGTCCGCCTAGATCCATCGTGAGCAAACCACCGAAGCGGCCAATGCCGTGCTCGGAGTGCACGACTAGATCCCCGGGGCTGAAGGTCATCAGCTCCTTGAGCGATAGATTGACTTTGCCTGCTCGCGCCTTGTCGCTACGTAGGTTATAGCGATGGTAGCGGCCAAATATCTCATGCTCGGTAAGTAGAACGATGCCTTGGGTAGCGTCTACGAAGCCCTCGTGTAGGATGCCCTGCTGCCACTGTGGTAGAGCCAGCTTGGGGCGACGCTCTAGGATGATCTCGCAGACACGCTTATACTGCTCCTCGGTAGCCGCACTTAGGTAGACCTCGTGTCCACGCTCCTCCCATTCGGTCAGCCTTAGGGTTAGCGCATCGTAATCCTTGCCTAGTACGGGGTGCGCCTCTATGCCTAGATCTAGAGAGGCCTCTTGAGCTTTGGTGCGCCAGTAGCAGTGGGGCATACGGCCGTCTGCCTCTCGTATCGCTTCGGGTGCGATGAGCAGGCGTTGTAGCTGCTCGAGCGTGTCGAAGCCTTCGCCATCGTTGAGCTTAGGGCTATCCTGCCAGATATACCCCACTCGGTCGCTTAGGTAATGGCTATCCGAGGCGAAGACCAGCGTGCTAGCTCCGAGTAGAGCTTGCAGGGGTACTAGAACCCCTGTCGCCGAGGCTAGGTCAGGTACTAGGCTGATGTGTTCGTGCCGTGTGATGGAGAGCTGAGTCTCTACGTCGAAGCTACGCAGGCTGTCGATCTCGTCGCCGAAGAAGTCGAGCCTAAGGGGATGCTCCGAGGCAAAGGCATAGACGTCGAAGATGCTCCCACGTATGGCGAATTGCCCAGGCTCGTAGACGTAGTCCACACGCTCGAAGCCCCACTCGAGTAGCTGATCCGCTACAGCCTGCTGCGAGACCTCCTGCCCTACACTGATTGTCAGATGCTCTTGGCTGATTTCGCTCTCCTGCATCACCCCCTCGGCCAGTGCCTCTGGGTACGAGACGATGATTGGCAGGTTGCCACCTAGCTTGCCTCGCTCGGCAATCGTAGAGAGCACCATAGAGCGCAGGATAGCACTCGCTTCGTCTCGATGACCATATTTGATCGCACGGCGATAGGCGGAAGGGAAGAGCAGTACGGCCTCCTGCCCTAGTAGCTGTACCAAGTCGCTATAGAGATAGCCCGCTTCGTCGGCGTCGTCCATGATGCACAGCACCGACCTCTCGCCCGATAGCATCGAGATGAGTAGGGCTATGCTAGAGCCACCTAGCCCACGCAGAGATATATTCTTTTTCGTCGTCTTGAGCTTCTGCCCTAGAGACGCATAGCGCGAGACGAAGGCCGAGCTTAATCGTGATAAGTCCATTCAGCTGTAAGTGATTAATTGCTCCAAAGTTCGTCATTTATCTGCACCTGCACAATCCGAATGGCCTTGCATCAAGCCTCCTAGACTTCCTTAATGCGCCTCGTGTGAGGAGGATGTGTTTGGTCGCTTTGTGAGAAATGCCTAGCTTAGTCAATTATTTCATCCTAACCAAAATGGCAGAACATCTCATTTTATCACACACGACCAAGGGCGAGCGTTATGCCGAGCTACTCCCACAGCTCAAGGCCCTCGTCAGCTACGAACGCAATGCTGTGGCGAATATGGCGAATATCGCCTCCGCCCTGCGTATGGCCTTTGGTTTCTTTTGGGTGGGCTTCTATCTAGTCGAGGGGCAAGAGCTAGTTCTTGGCCCTTTCCAGGGAGATATCGCTTGCACGCGCATTCCCTATGGATGTGGCGTTTGTGGTACAGCGTGGGAGAGAGGTGAGACGCAGCTTGTGCCCGATGTGGAGGCCTTCCCCGGACATATCGCTTGTAGCTCTAGCAGTAGGAGCGAGATAGTAGTGCCCATCAAAGATGCTCAGGGGCAAATACTAGGCGTACTAGATGTGGATAGCGATCAGCTCAATGACTTCGACCAGACTGATGCCCTCTACCTAGAGGCTGTTGCACAGCTCGCAGCCCAATGCCTGCAGTAATGCATCGGGACTAAATGCCCCACATATATCTATCAAAGAAAAGGATACGGTAACTCGATCGTATCCTTTTTTTTGTTGTACCGCTCCCTCTTTGATGATTGGTTCCGCCAGGTGGGTGGTCCCGCAGTTCGCGGCGTCGCTACAAACTGAAAACGATTAATGAAAAACACGAAGATTGGGAAATCGTTTTTTCGCGTTTTTGGTTAAAGTGTGTAAATGGATTGTTGCCAAATTGGACTTATTTGTTCAATCACTTTGGGGAGCAAGTCCAACTTCGCAGAAAAACTCAGAGAGTTTTTGGGGGATTAGTCCTACAATCTGCCCCGATGTGTACACAGATTCGAAAAGATTAGTGCAGAGAAATTCTGAAATCGGAGTTTAGCTTGAATAAAATAGGGTTAGATCCTGTTTTATCTTTCTGATTATTAGTGCTATGTAGAGCGTGTGTTTTAAGGCATTGTTTTTGCCTGGCTGGGGGGGAGTGCCCAAACGAGGTCAGACGCGCTGTAGAGCCCACTAGGAGGCAAATACGCGATGTGCCGTTTTTCGGCTCTCTCGAAGGCATTGCTCTCATCAATATTCTGAAATCTGGTCTAAAATCTAAATCTCACTCTTCTTGAGAAGAGAGTCTGGATATAGAATTGAAAAGGGGATATGCCGAGGCGTCATTCGCATCAGCATATCCCCCAAATCTTGGGGTATAGCGCTACTTATTAGCTTTGGGCTCTGAGTTATCGTACCACTCTAGGTAGGCTGTCGTATAGTTACGTCCAGAGTCTAGTAGCTCCTGCTTCTTTTGCTCCTCAATGGCAAAGTCGGTCGCCTTGACGCCTAGTGTGTCGATGTAGATGGTGCGTTGCCAGTCGTCGCTGTGTAGATGGGAGTTTTCTTGAGCGTCGATGAGCGTGTTCAATAGGGCTGTGGTGTAGTCCCATAGATCGTCTATCTGGCGTTTGGGAGGCTCTGCTTGGTCCCGAAACATGGAGATCTTCTCTTTGCTATCTAGCCTAAAGCCAAGGGTCTGCTTGTTGTAGACATAGTCCGAGATACGTCTGCACCGATCACGTAGCTCTTGGTTGATACTCTCGTAGTACTCCGTGCGCATCCAGTCTTTCTTGACGTACTTGCGACGATCGAAGACCTTGACAGGATAGTTGTCTAGCATCCCACCATCGACATAGAGATCGCCTCGGAAGTTGCGCTTGGCGGCAAAGAATATGGGGATAGACATAGAGATACGTACAGCATCGGCGATGCAGAAGCGAGGCGTATGCTCGTGTGAGAATATCTCCGAGAAGCCCGTTGATAGGTTTGTCCCTACTAGATATATCTGCTTCGACTTGAGGGCTGGGTCGGAGCAGTGGATAAGGTCGTCGAACGTGGCCTCCGAGTTGCCGAGCTTGCGTGCGATGAGAGAGCCAATCCAAGCGCGGAAGAAGTCGCCCTTGTACCAGCCAAATTCGCTGATTAGGCGATTGGCGTCCCTGACGACTCCCCATGAGTCGTCCATGAAGTTCTTGAAGTCTAGCTCCCACATAATCTTTTTGATCTCCTCTGGCGTATAGCCGATGCCTAGCAGTACGGCGACGATTGCCCCTGCCGAGGTGCCGGCTACGCGCTCGATTCGCTCGAAAATCCCAGCTTCCTGTAGTACCTCAAGCGCGCCTACATAGGCAATGCCCTTGACACCTCCACCCTCGAAGACGAGGTTGCGAAAGAAATACTTGTTCTCTTTGTTCATAGGTTCGGTATGTTTGTTTAACGGATGATTGGAGTTTGTTTAGCCACTAAAGTAATTATTTTTGATTCATCCGACATTCCGCCTGAGTAGAGACAAATCTATACCTCAACAGTCTCAATATGTCTGTTTGGGAGTGTGTTTCGTGAAAAACTTGTTACTTTGTGCCGATAAACAGCCCAAACCTACAGACTAAGACCCAAAACTAAGCCTCTCGGTCTAGGTGGACTAATACTGAACAACAACTCTATAATAGTGAATGCGATATGGCAATGATATGGATGATAGTAGTCTTTGTGATAGGCTATGCCCTTATCACGATGGAACATGTTCTCAAAGTCAACAAAACAGCTATTGCCCTCCTGATGTGCGTCCTGTGCTGGGCTATCTACATGGGAGATAGTGTTAGTTTTTTCTCTCTTTTTCATCCGGAGGAATACCAAAATCTCAAAGCCCAATTAACCGATCCTCAGACTATCCGTGAGGCTGTGCTCAGCTACACCTCCTCGGTTCTATTGCTCGAGCATATGGGAGATGTGAGCGAGATTATCTTTTTCCTCCTAGGGGCTATGACCATTGTCGAGATTGTCGATATGAATGGAGGCTTCAATTTTGTCCGTGACCACTTGCTCACGCAAAACAAACGACGTCTATTGTGGCGTGTGGCTTTGCTCAGCTTTCTCTTGTCTGCCACACTCGACAATCTGACCACGACGATTGTGATGCTCATGGTCTTGCGCAAGCTCGTTCATAAGCAAGAAGATCGTTGGTATTATGCTGCAGCGATTGTCTTAGCAGCTAATAGTGGTGGGGCTTTTTCGCCCATAGGAGATGTGACGACCATCATGCTTTGGATCAAGGGGAATGTAACTTCTATAGGGCTACTCTCCAAATTGCTTTTGCCCTCGTTGATTTCTTGTCTAATTCCTATCGCTTTGCTGCAAGCGAAGCTTCAAGGCCAGCTTACCGATAGTCTGCGTCGTAGTGCCTCGAGCCAGGAGGCGCGTCGCATTACTCTCTCTCCACTAGCTGCTCGTCTTGTCTTCTGTATTGGTATCGGAGGACTAATTAGCGTGCCACTCTTTCGTTACCTCACAGGGCTCCCCCCTTTTATGGGTGTTTTGCTCGTTTTTTCTTTGCTTTGGTGCTTGACTGAGGTGATTCTTAGGGGGAAGGCTCGACACATGCAAGCGGACGAAGAAGCTATTGAGCTTGTGCGTGTCAATCAGCTATTGCACAAAATAGACCTTGGCACAATCCTCTTTTTCTTGGGTATTCTTCTGTCCGTAGCGGCTATCGAAGAAACGGGAGCCCTACGCAGTCTAGGTTTGTGGCTAGAGAAGTTCTCGGGGGGCAATGCTTTTGTCGTTACGGCGGCTATTGGCTTGTGCTCATCAGTCGTCGATAATGTTCCCTTGGTGGCTAGTTGTATCGGGATGTATGAGCTTGTCTCAGGTGACGTACATTATATGGTAGATGGTGAGTTTTGGCAGCTCCTTGCCTATTGTGCTGGGGTCGGGGGAAGTATGCTCATCATCGGTAGTGCCGCTGGGGTTGTGGCTATGGGGATGGAGCAAATGACCTTTTCGTGGTACTTCAAACGTATTACTTGGGTGGCTCTGTTAGGATACCTAGGTGGGATATTGACCTATTGGCTACTATCTTGCTTGTAGATGAGAGGGGATTTGTTCGCTTGAGCCAAGGATACTACTATCCGCCTATTGCAGACGGGTATATTGCTTAGATTTTTTCGGTTTTTGCGATTGATTAATCAGATAATGGTGGTATTTGAGCAGATTGATAATGTTGGGCTTTGGAACTGTATCAAAAGGTTTGGTTTATTAGATTAAATGAGCTAAGTTTGCCCTAGAGTATTGCATATATTGGGAGGTATTTCTCTCTTGTCCGGAGCACAGACATTATTTTTCGTGATTATCATCCTCGTTTCGAGTTCGTGCTCGGTTCCCTAACCCGCTGGACTTGATCCCAGCACGTCGAGGCAGACGTGCTCATAAGGCGCTCAATTAGTTTGGTCTTACGTCGCAGATGTGTAGGCTTGGCTAGAGGTATTACTATTATTATTGTGTTTTTTCGAATGCAGTTTTTTACCAAGTTGAATGTATGAAAAAGGGATTTTTATTCTTAGCACTCCTATTCTGTAGTATAGGGATGCTATTGGCTCAGCAGCGTACCGTCAAGGGGGTGGTGACATCCAAGGCGGACGGACTGCCTGTTATTGGAGCCTCTGTGGTGGTCAAGGGTAATCCAACGATTGGTGGAGCAACCAATCTAGATGGTCGTTTTACCTTCAAAGTCCCAGCCGACGCCCAGACTCTAGTCGTTTCCTACATTGGCTTCGTCACGCAAGAAATATCAGTGAGAGATGGCGAAATTCGGGTTGTCCTAGTTCCAGATGCTCAGTTGCTGGAGGATGTCGTCGTAACGGCTACAGGGATGACTCGATCCAAGAAAGCTCTAGGTTACGCGGCTACATCAATTAAGGGTGATATCATTGCTCAGTCCAAGGCGGTCAATCCGATGAGTGCCCTGCAAGGGCGTGTTTCTGGAGTTGATATTTCGTCTGCTCCAGGGCCAGGTGCTACGCAAAATGTAATTATCCGCGGAGCATCTTCCTTTGGCAATAATCAGCCTCTGTACATTGTGGATGGTATTCCTCTGACGAATGATCAGAATAGGTCGGGCAATAGTCTCAACTCACAGGTGGACTTCGGTTCTGGAATCAATGCCCTCAATCCCGATGATATTGCAGATGTAACGGTGCTCAAAGGAGCCGCTGCGACAGCCCTATACGGTTCTCGTGCGGCTAACGGAGTAATCATGATTACTACTAAGTCTGGAGCTAATACAGAAGGAAAAATGCAAGTGTCTTATGATGCGGGGTACACTTTTACAAGAGTAGGTCGACTCCCTCAGGAGCAGACGATTTTTGGCCAAGGATGGAATGGTGCTAGAGCTCTTGACGAGAATGGTAACTGGGGATCTCCTTTTGATGGAAAAGATCGTGTTTGGGGGCGTGTTATTGATGGCAAGCAACAGACCAAGCCTTATGTGTATCTAGAGGATAGAGTACGTGATTTTTATGAGATAGGGCAGGGCTATAAGAATGCGATTTCTCTTTCAGGAGGTAACGCCAAGACAAATTATTTCCTCTCTCTCTCTCAGAATACAGTAGATGGTGTTATTCCTGGAGATCACGATAACTATAAGCGTTATACCATGTCTACCAGAGGGGCTCATAAAGCAGGCAGGGCAACAGTTAGTTCTTCGGTTAATTTCAGTAGTGAGACGACGAAGTCCGTTCCCTCTGGTCAGGGAGCTTCTTTGCATAGATCTCTTTATGAGATTGCTAATGATATCTCTATTGTCGATTTTAAGGATTTGACCAATCCATTCAATACGGCAGATAATTATTTTACCCCTTATGGGCTTAACCCCTATTATGTGCTGGAAAAGGATGGTGCTATTCAAAATAAATATAAAATATTTGGTAAGTTCCAGTTGGACTATGACTTGTTAGAGTCTCTTAAGTTTTCCTATCGCTTTGGGGGGGACTATGAGACCTCTACGAGTCGATCACATACTGCTCCTGTACACTTCTCCCCAGGAGCTCCTAACGAGGGGTCTTCTAATGAAAATCCAGGTTCGTACGATCAGGTTCGTCGAGAGCGTATCCAGATGAACCACGATTTATTGGTTACTTACAATCAAGCTCTAGGAGAGAACTTCCAACTATCCGCTATTGCAGGTCTTAATGTCAATGAACGTGAGTACTCCTTTTTGAGAGGCAATATTACCTCTGTCGACTTGGAGGGGTTCTACAACTTGGTAAATAGTCTTACGCCCTCTTTGTCCAATGAACGAAAGGAAATTCGTCGCCTTGTCGGTGCTTATATTAATGCAGACTTGAGCTATAAGAACTTTGCATATCTAACGCTGACGGCTCGTAATGACTGGTCGTCGACTTTGCCCAAAGACAAGAATTCGTATTTCTACCCAGGATTGACTTTCAGTCTTCTCTTACCTGATATGCTCAAGCAATATGGCATTAGTACTGGCTTTATGAACTTTGCCAAGCTTCGTGCAGCCTATGGGCAGACGGGTAGCGATACTCAGCCCTACTATGTCTATGATCGTTATGTTTTGGGACGCTCTCCCTATCCAGGTTATCCCAAGGTTGATGACCTTGAATTCCCAATCAATGGGATTAATGCTTACTCGGCATCGGATCAGCAGGGGAACCCGAATCTGCGTCCAGAGCTCACAACTGAGTTTGAGGTCGGCGCGGAGCTTAAGTTTTTCAATAACCGTGTTGGGGTAGATCTCTCCTACTATAATAGGTTAACTAAAGACTTGATTTCAAGGATTCCACGTGACCCCTCTACTGGGTATACCTATCAACAGAGTAATCTTGGAGATGTTCGCAATCAGGGTGTGGAGATAACTCTGAGCATCACACCTCTTAAGCTCAAAGACTTTGAATGGAATTTGGCATGGAACTACTCTGCAAATCGGAATAAGGTTGAGCGTTTAGATGTTCCAGAGGTGAATATTGCAGGTTTTGGTGGTGCTGGTATCTATGCGGTAGAAGGCAAGGCGATTGGTCAGTTCAAGATTTCAGGGATTAAGACTACGATTATAGATGGTAAGGAGAAAGTGATCGTAGATGGTAAGGGGCTCCCCTTGACGACTCCCACACAGGTCTATATGGATGGACGAGATATTCACGAGAAGTATCGTATGGGTCTCACTAATACCTTCAGATATAAAGGTCTATCGCTTTCTGCAACTTTGGACTATCGCCATGGTGGTTATATTTGGTCTAATACGAAGCTCTACATGCACTGGACAGGTAGTGGGCCAGAAACGGCTCTCAATGATCGTCGTCCGTTTGTCTTCCCAAACTCTGTACAGGAAATTGCTCCAGGTACTTTTGTAGAGAACAATGTGCCCGTGGAGCCTGATGGGTTGCATGAGTTTTATCAACACAAGTCGTTTGGAGGTGATTGGGCTCATGTGTTAGATCGTTCATACCTCAAACTGCGTAATGTAGGGTTGGCCTACCAGATGCCTCTTAATTTGATTAAGAAGATTGGCCTATCGGGTTTGAGACTTTCTCTCAATGCCTCTGATATCTTACTTTGGACTCCCAGCGAAAACGTCTATATTGATCCAGAGACCACGACGTTTGGCAATGATGTGGGGGGGAAGTTTGGTGAGTTTAATGCTAATCCATCCAATCAGACCTACACGCTTGGTCTAACGCTTAATTTCTAGACAAGTATAGAATAAGAAATAATATACAATTAAGTAGTGGGTTTATTACTTCAATAGCCCATCTCTTGATTATAAAATACGACTTTATTATGAAGAAGTTATTAGTCTTTCTGGGGGTCGCCTCCCTCTTGGTGGTAAATCCTGGATGTAAGGATTATTTGGACGTCAATCACGATCCCAATGTCGTAGAGAATATCAAAGAACCGAAGATAGTGCTGTCTAACTCTCAGATGTTGATCGCTACTCAGCTTATGGGGTGGGATTTAGGCTTCATAGGAGCGTTTTGGACTCAGTATTGGACTCAGAAGCATACTGGTTCGCAGTTTAAGGGTCTATCTAACTACAGTGAAGTGCAAGCAGGCTCTGCCTATGAAGCTCTCACTTCTGGTGCATTGCAGGATTTGAATCGCATCAAGGATATTTCTGCCGACCATGAACGGTATGCAGGGTATGCGTACATCGCTGAGATTCTGAGCATATTTACATGGCAGGTATTAACCGATACATGGGGGGACATCCCTTATTTCGAAGCTCAAAAGGGTGCGGTTGGCATCATTGCTCCCAAGTTTGATAAGGGAGAGGATATCTATGTAGACCTAATAAGGCGTATTGATGCTTTATTAGCCCAGCCTCTGCCCAAAGTGCCTATCGATGCTCGTTATGATTTTCTGTGTGAAGGAGATTATGCGCGTTGGAGACAATTGGCTAATGGCCTCAAGTTAAAGTTGATGCTCCGCCAAAGTGAAACTGCCAAGTATGACAATTCTGCCACTTTGGCTTTTGTAGAGTCGACGGACTTTATCAAACAGTCTGTCCTCATCTCAGGGAGTACGTGGGAAGATAGCAAAGAGGGAAAGAGACATCCACTGAGAGAGTTTGAAGAAGGAGGAGCCAACTATTTTACGGTTAATGTAATTGGTTGTGCTAGCTTTATTGAGTATCTTAAAGTTAACTCTGACCCACGCCTGAAGACCCTATTTACCGATAATGCTGGAGTTTATCGTGGGGCTTTCTTTGGAGATTATGATTCTACAGAAAAGACCGATGGTGTCTTGTCGGACAAAGATGTCAAGTATAGTCGACCTATTATTCGCCCCGACTTAGATCTCATGCTCATGAGTCTTTGGGAAGTTAATTTCAATATAGCAGAGGTCTATGCTCGTGCAGGCAATGCCCTCAAAGCAAAGGACTATTACGAGAAGGCGGTAAAAGCATCGCTCGCTCAGCATGGTATTAATGATCAGGCCATCCTTGTAGCTGGAGGGTATGCTACATGGGATGTTGCCGCTAATGAGGAAGATCAGATTAAGCAAATTGCTATGCAGAGATGGGTGGCGAATGCCAACTATCAGCATGCTGAAACTTTTTTTGAGCGTAATCGCCTGAAATATCCTTCGGTTAATGAGATTGATGTTCGTTTGAATCGCAAGTCAGTATTCGAGTCATTCCCCGTAGGTCAACTGACTATCTCTGTCTCAGGTAGAGAGCGGCTTAATCTAAATCTTCCCAAATCCCTTCTATACCCCAATAGTATTACTGAGCGCAATAGCAATGCTCTGCCTCAGAAACCCAATGTGGGGCAGAAAATTTGGTGGGATCAGAAGCCTGGAAAGTAGTAGATATATGTTGTACAAAACAAAAGACTATTTGCAATGAAAAGGATATATTGGGTATTGCTCCTATGTAGCACTATGCTTCTAGTTGCGTGTGACAAGATAAAGACGTCCGATATCTCTGGACTATTAGAATTTAAACTCAATGGAGAGGATCTCATGGTCGTCAATCTAGGAGAGAATTTTGAAGACCCCGGAGTGCACGTTAAATATTGGGGCAAAGATGTCAGTTCAGAAGTTAAGGTAGAGGGGGCGGTCAATACTGCAGAGGTTGGGTATTACACACTCCAATATACTTTCCTCAATAGAGATGGTATACCTACTTATGCCTCGCGTGTTGTTATTGTGGCAGATCCTAAGGTCTCTATAGATCTATCAGGTAAATATTCTGTGCAGGAGGGGACACATCGTCTTTATGCTGGAGCTCAGAGGGATTTCTCTGGTCCTGTTGTGACTATTGAGCGTATCGCACCAGGCTTTTTCAGTGTTTCGGATTTGTTTGCTGGTTACTACGATCAATTCCTCAAGAGGAATACAGCCTCCCAAAGGATGAGTGGTTATGTTGAACTCAAAGCTGATAACACGCTCAAGTTACACAAAAGTTTCGTTCCTCAGTGGGGAGACTCCCTCCATGGTTTTTCTGAAGCCACGTATAACCCAGAGAAAGGAGAGATTAGGTATCAGGCTACCTATGTAGAAGGTAAGATGATTTTTAATGTAATTCTCAAGAAATAGGATGCGTTTTCTAGGTTTTAATGTAAAATCATCCGCTTCACTTTAGATTTAGAATAAGAATAGAACAATGAAAAAGATATTATTTCTAATTGCTGCTATTTGCGGGTTAACCTCTTGTCAGCAGAAACTAGATGTTTGGAAAAGCGCTACATATGACTATGCAGGACGCTTTGTGTTTCAGATAGCAACGGAGTCTAACCCCAATACCCCTATTGTAGGGTATGGATCTCATGAGATACGTATGTTTAATTCTGCGGAGAATAAGCCTAATGAAATTTGGGTCGATGATCATAATCATATCATTCCTCTCAAGAATTATTTTGTTGTCTCAGGTAACTCTCTGTCATTCAAATCTCAGAGTTCAGGCTTTGATAACCTCTCTAATAATTTATATCAAGTCGGGTTGCCTACTCCTAAGGAACATGCTGCCCCTACTGCTGTAGGCCAAATTGCAAGTGTTAATCGTGAAAGCGTTAGAGCCGAGATTCTGGAGGGTAAGATTGAGCCAAAGGCTGCTACAACAAAAGGCAACAATAAGGCTGACGCTCTATTCCTAAAGATTAAACTCTACTCGGGAAAAGTAGTCTTTGAGAGTGTAGAGAAAGATAAGGCTATTTGGGGGCGACCAGATAAACCTGAGTATGAGTGGCGATTCAAAGAAGTGCAGCCTCTCTCAGATAGCCAAGTGATCATTATATCGGGATATCGCTTTACTGGATTCCCCGAAGATAAATATTAGGTGTTAAATTCCCCGAACTACATTAGGGATGTTAGAGTATCAATGAGGGTGGCGCAATACTCGCCACCCTCATTGATATGTATACTGTTTCTGTGATGTCATATGTGAGAGGCGGAGATACTTTGGGTATATAGATTGGTTTTTCTTTGAGATTATAATCTTCTGATTTTTATGTGTTTGGTTGTTTTCTGTGGGTTTTCTAGGAAAATATTTTGTTGGAATATTTGGAATGTAATAAATTTTTGCTCTATCTTTGCAACCGCAAACGAGACAGATAGCGCCACT
>JAUMYV010000014.1 GCA_030528445.1 Porphyromonadaceae bacterium
ATGGTTGCAAGAAGAAGGACGAGCCTCAGCGAAAACTCGATCCTAACGCTAAGATCACCATCCAGATTACCGATGCTGGATTAAGAGCTAAGGGGAGCTACTCCAAAACCAAGGAGGAGTGCCTGCAGAGGCTTGAGATCATCAAGGGCGTCAATCCAGAGGGTTATACCTACACCTACTCCATAACGGAGCAGATGAAGGACTACAAGAAGCTCCAAATCAAGATGTGGGGCGATGCCATCATTGACCCTAGGGATAACAGCATCAACCCTAACTTCATCAAAAGCAGGGATGTCGTGTTTGTAGATCCTAGGATCCCCTCCGATACGCTTGGCTATATCCCTAATGCCGTCTTGGAGGCGGCATATCAGAAAATCAAGGCTGCTCACGAGGCAGGCAATTACGAGGAGGTATATAGGCTCTTTTTGGAGTCCTACACCGCCATCCCCTGTACGGGCGAAGAGTATAGGCAGCTCCAAGCCGAGGGGCGCAACTAGCTAATCCAATCATCGCATCTTCATCTATGAGGGGCAGGGCTTAGGCTCTGCCTCTCTTGCGTTATCGATTATCGCCAAATAGTACATAGCTAAAGGCGTTGGGGTAGGCACTCCCACTCTCACCCGAAAACGTCACCCTTACCTTAAAGGAGTAGGGCTGCAGGTCGAAATACCCGATCACATCTCGGCTGTCCTGAACCGTTAGCTGAGGGATATAGTCCGAGTGACCAACTGAGTGGTACACCGTATAGGTGTTGTCGGAATTACGGGTAACGACTGCTTCATTGCGACCCTGCCTATTGACCTTGGCTCCCCATGAGGCGAGCACCTGCCCATCACGATTGACTCTGCCTGCCGCCAGCACGCCTGGCATATTGGTCTTGCCATACAAATCCACGAATACATCGTCATCCTCTGATCGTGGATGGAGCATAAGGATGCGGTCGAGGCCGTACATGACGGATAGGCCATGCTCGCCGATGGAGATGGACTCTGCGCTGGTGATAAGGTCTCCGTCTGCCTCCATTCTACCAACATCCACATCGGCCTTAGTCATCCCTCCACGGGAAGAGGCATAGCACTGCACTTGCAAGCTATATGACGCGCCTACCTCTAGTCCATTGACCGTCATATCGATATTGAGCACATGTCGCTTCGTCTCGATCTGATACAGCCATCCCGTCTCTAGCAGATGACCTCCTACATACTTCTGCTGATCTCCTCGGACTAGATGCACATGCACTGTAAGAGATATCCCCGAGCGAGCACTGATGCGAGATCCAGCGGACATATTGATCTTCCCCTTGATCTTCATCGATGATTTTTTAGCAACGATAGGATTACTGATATATAGAGCATTCCCGTTCTTGCCGCTCCCTGATACTGATTCGCCCATGCCTCGCCACGTCATCGATCGCTCGTAGGTGACATAGCCATACTTGTTGGGGTTGGAGGCCAATAAGTCTCTTATATTGGTCGATCCACCGCCTAAGATGAGGTACGGCGCATAATCTTGACCATCGCTGTAGCAGAGGAGCGAGCCATCTGAGGAGCGAGCTTGCATCTGCCCCATGTACACACGCCCCAACTTGTCCGCCCAGAAGGCACGACGCTCGGTGCTCGTGAACGCATCTTGCACGCCGAGGGCAAGCATGGGGTCTGATCCAGTAGCTCGACCATTGAGATAGGTGGATACCTTACCAGCCTGATCTCTCAAGGCGAGGATGGTGGAGAGGATGAGCCCTCCTTGTATATCTGTGGAGTCGGAGAGGGCACGACGCAGGTAGCTTAGGCTCTCATCTATGGCATCGGGGGTCTGCCCGAGGTCTTGCCAGCCATTGTCGATCGAGGGGTAGCTAGAGGTAGCTCCCGATCCTGTCCATAGCCAGAGGTGACCGTCATACTCGTACTGGTCGTAGGGATAGGCGATGCTGTGTCGCCACTCACCCTTGGGGTATGGTAGTCTCTGCTCACTACGCCCGTCGGAGCTCTGTATGGATAGCTGTCCAGAAATATAGGCGTTGCGCAGCACTGCGCCACTGCCATACAGCCTCCCCCATGGCTCAAGGCTCATATCATCGAGGTTGCCTAGCACGCCCGTGATGTGCTGCGCCTCGATGTCCCAGCCCGTCAGCCCGTCATACTGGATGATGACGTTATTGCGCACCACGGTCGCTCTCTGACGGCGGCTATCGCTATTGCTCCCCACCTGCGCCAGATGCATCCCCACCCGAGGCTCGGTAGAGCCTTCCGCCAGAGAGTACCAGTGGTAGCCCTGCTGATCGATATAGTAGACACGTAGCTTGCAGACCTGAACGCCTGATGCCGTGACCCACTTACCGATGCAGGCATCTCCGACCTGCAGGGAGGAGATCTCGCCCTCTTCGAGGCGGGGGCGGAAGTACCGCCCACCATTACTACCGACCTCGTCCACTACGGCCGTCCCCGAAGAGAAGTAATGCTCGCCGTCGAGGATGGTGATGCGGTTTTTTCGGAGCTCGTCTACCTCCAATGAGCCTGCAATCTTGAGGTTGCGCATATAGGCATCTCCATTGGGGCGGATGAGCCAGCCTAGGAGCCCCTCCACACGCTCAGCAGAGCCGATGGCGTGAGCCGTGTAGTCGTCCTGATCCTTGCGCAGGGCTGTGCGGTAGAGCGTGCTGAGCGTACGCAGGGCGGAGAGGACGTTGTACTCCGATGGGTCGGCCGAGTCCCATGACTTGAGGATGGTGGGTAGGGTGGCTTGGGTCTCCTGATAGGCAGCCTTGAGGTCTTGCATCCCGCCCTCTAGCTGGGCGACACGTCCGATGTCCACCGTGTAGGTCATCTCCAAGTCCATATCCGTGGGCAGGAGGACTGATCGGCTGATGGCAGTGATGCGAGAGGCGTGCAGGCCACCAGAGCGGGAGAAGAGCTGTGCATCCTGCAGGGTAATCCTGCGCCCGAGGCTTAGGCGGATGCTGTGCTCCTCGAGGTGGATATAGTCGGTATGTGCCTTATAGATGGAGGTATCTTGGCTGATTTTCTCGATCCACTTCGTCGCCTCGGTCTGCAGCTCCTGCTCTGCCCTGGTAATGTATTCTTGGGGCATCCTCATATTGTAGGGGATGTACTTATCCCCGACCTTGGGGATGAGTAGCCCCGAGGGGATGACCTGATTGTCGTAGGGGCGCTGGGCGATGATCTCCCACTCCTGTGAGGAGGCATGCCAGTTGGCTTCGAAGTCTCGCCCATTGAGCTCCCCGCTCTGCCAGACGAGGTGCAGCGTGAGCCCTTGGATCTGATAGGTGCTGGGGCTGAAGGGTAGACCGCTATCCTTGACGTAGTAGACGGGATAGGGCTTGCCGTCCTCGCTCGTACGCTGCTCGTGGCGCACGGCAGTGACCGTGCCCGTATAGCGTGGGTAGATGTGCGAGAATGCACCCTCCTCACTCTGCTCGATAATCCCCAGGTGGGTGTTGCGCTCTAGGTAGCCCTTGCCCCCCGGCAGTTGCAGGCGACTGTGTCCATATTGCGAGGGGATGATATTGCGTCGTGACCCAAGGGGATAGAGGCGGGTGAAGTGCTTGGCCGTACTATTCGGTAGGCGTGTGATCCCCGAGGAGAGACCATTGCGATACCCGAGGGTAATGGGCTGACCATGTTCGCAGCGAGAGAGGTTGATGGTGCGCCCCTCGATCCACCATTCGGTGTCGTAGGCCTTGGCGATCTCGCCCAGAGCCTCGAGGCAGTACTTATTGCGGTACTCGATATTACGGCTCTCGCCTTGGATGACCGTCCCCACCGTCCAGTCGCTTGTCCCCGTGATGCGATTGGCATTATCCACGATGAGGCGGATATGTTCGGCGGGGCGTGCATCGAGTGCGAAGTCTAGCTCTGGTGTCTCTTGGGCAGGCTTGATAACCTTGGCATGTCGCAATAGCCCCGAACTATCCGACAGCCGAAGGGCATAGCGATACTGCAGCGTGGAGATCATCTCTGGCTGGTAGGCCTCGAGGGCATAGTATCTAGTCCCCTCGTAGTCGGCATAGTCGCCCACCTGCACCTCCACATAGCTGGGGAGGATGCAGGAGAGGGTCAGGGTACTCTCTCCCATGAGCCTCGAGGTACATCGGTCAGCGCTGGATGGGGCGATCTCTAGGCGGAGGCTACCATCCTTGGCGTATAAGCGTATCATAATCGTATTATAATGTCATTAGAATTGTGGTTGTGGCTCTCTTAGCTTAATGGTCATCGAGGCTCCGATGAGCGTGTCGGACAGCCCTGTGAGCTGCTTGTAGTCGGAAGTTCCAAGGTAGAGCATCCGATAGGTCGTCCCCAGCTCTGGCAGCCTAACCTGCAGCCAGCCCGAGCGGAGCAGCTGCAGGAAGCCTCGATACTTGGCCGAGAAGCTATCCTTGGGGGCAAGGATACCCACCTGCAGGCTCACCTCACGAGGCTCTAGCTTGGGGGCTATGGCGGCAGGCAGTCGCTCGCCGTCCTCCTCATCATAGCTGATAGACTTGACGGCCTTGACGCTGGCAGGCTTGAGCAGGGCGGAGTAATTCTTGGTCTCGCCCGCGGTCTCCTCTAGGAGGAAGACTCCATACCTTGTCCACATATCCTGCTCATTGATGAAGAGCAGGCCACTAAGATTGATCTGACTCATATTACTTGATGGTTACCCCGTCTCGGCGCATCAGCTGCAGCTCCTGCAGGATGCCAGAGATGGGAGCAGTATTGGTGATGATCTGATTGAGGCCGTCGAGCACCCCCGAGAGGTCGGCCGTAACGCTACGCATCTGGTCGTCTATGCTCGCCCAGTGCATCTGTCCGCTTGTGAAGAGTCCCTCGAGCTTGGTGCCCTGCTCCTGCGTCAAGGCCGAGAACGCTCCAGACTTAGCCTGCTGGGAGGCTTGATCTGAGGACAGACCAGCCTCACGTATGGCCTGAACACCTGCCTCTGTCGCTGCCTTAGCCGAGGGGAGTATCTGCTTGAGGTTGTCGATAAGTCCCTTGGAGAGCTTGGTGACCTCTGAGACGAGGTTGGCAGGATCGGCCGTCTCATAGGTCTTCTTGAGCTTCTGCCGATAGTTCTCGAACTGCTCCTTGAAGAAGGAGGCGAAGATCGATTGCTTCAGCAGCCCCTCGAGGATCTGCCCGACATCCTCAGCGAATAGCTGCATAGCGTCTCCGCCCTCCTTGATTGAGGTCAATAGCGCGTCGGTCATCGAGGAGCCGAGCGAGCCGAAGGTGCTGGACAAGTAGTCGTCGAATGCCTTAGAGGCTTCCTTGGCGACCTCTGTCGTCTCCAGCAAGCCCTCCAGACGCTTCTTGTCCTCATCACGCATCTTGCGCGTAGAGAGGATCTGCTTGAGCATGACGGTGTCCAGCTCCCCATTGGCATCGATGAGCTTGGGGTAGACATCCAGCAGAGAGGAGTAGACATCCTCACCCTTGCCCCAGCCGAATAAACCAGTCTTACGATGCCCCGTAACGACAGACGTCTGAGAGAGGAGCCCAATGCCCTTACGGTAGGCCTCTATCTGCTTGTCGAATAGCCCCGTCCAGCCATAGAGCATATAGGAGGCTTGGTTGCGTGGGTCGTCTCCCTTGAGCTGCTCTCGTAGCTGACGCTGAGCGTCGGCATAGACCTTTAGAGCCTCTCGAGCCTTGACGATCTGATCTGAGCCGAAGGGGGTTGTCGCCTGCTCGGCCAAGAGACGGGTGCGTAGCAGGGCAAGCTGGTATTGCCGCTCGTACTCTAGTTGCGCCTCGTGTACCTGCTTGAGGGCATCTCGGTGTGCCTGCTCGGCCTTGCTAGCCATAGAGACGATAGAGGCAATGCCCTTGATAATGTTCTGCGCACCGCCGAGGATGTCCCCCGACATGATCTGTCCTACGCCAGCAGCCGCAGACCCCAAGCCTGCGAGCGTGTCGGCAAGGACGGAAATATTGTCCGAGAGCTCATTGTCGCCGAAGAGGTCACCTAGGGACTGTCCGAGTTGCTTGAGATGTGGGGCAATCTCAGTAACGGCTGTGCCAATCTGAGCAATCCCCTTACCGATGGACTCTTTACCCCCCTTTTTGATCTTCTCGATGCCTTCTGCCCAAGCATCGAATAGCCCCTCGAACGGACTACGTGAGCCGATCTCACGCTTGAGCGACTTGACGCCCTGCTCCAGCTCCTTGATGCCCTGAGGGTCGTCCTTGATGGTGCGCAGCTTGGCCGCTGAGATACCGTTGCGCGCCTGCAAGGCCTCGGCGGGTGTGGTCTTGAGGTACTCAATGAGCGCTTCCGTCTCGGTGATGATACGCTTGATCTCGGCCGAGGACTTCTCGGCGGCATCCTCATAGAGCCGTGCGAGGGTGGAGGTCACCTCCTCGGTAGCGTCGGCCTCCTCTCGGTCGATCATCTGCAGGGCTTGCTTGCGCAGACGTCCAGCCTCGTCTATGGCAGCCTGCACCTCTGCTTGATTGCCCTGAGTCTGCCCAGCACGTAGCTTGGCCACATCACGGGCATACTCCTGCTCAACGGCCTTGCGCTTGGCGGCGAAATCCCTAAACTTACCCAGGTACTCCTGCCACTGCTTGGCCTCCTCGTCGTCGATAGCCTTGAGGCGCGCAGCCTTGGCCTCATCATTAGCGGCAAGCTCGGCCTCTGTCAGCACCTTGACGCTCATCTCCTGCCCCTCAGGCACCTTGGCACCGTGCTCTCGTAGCTTGGCAATCATGGCTAGACGCTCTCGCCCAATCTCCTTGATTTTCTCCTTCTCTTCTCGCCACTCAAGCTCGACCTGGGCGCGCTCCTTATCCTTGCCTTCTTTCATCTTTTCGATACCCACGGAGGCGATATAGGCTTCTCCACGGGAGGTCGAGGCGGCTAGAGCTTTCGCCGTCTCATCGATCAGCTGTTGGCGTTGCTTATGCTTGCGCTGCACCTCCTCGGCCTTACGTTTCTCTGTTTCACGCTTGCGCTGCTCGGACTCGGGGTCTTGGTAGTCTGGATTACCCCCCAAGCCTCCTAGGTGGTGTTTCTTGGAGACCTGTCCGATTTCTTCATACAGAGCTTCAACCTGATCAAGGATGCCCTTCTTGACCTCTTGGGCGGCCTTGAGCTCCCTATTTTTCTTCAGCAGCGGGATGTTGTATCCCGCATCTCTGATGTTGAACTTATCCGTCCATGAGGCATAGTGCTCCTCTGGTGTCGCCTCAATCTTGGCCACCTTGGCATCTGCCTCTACTGCCTTATTGATGAGGCTCTGAGCCTTGGCCTGCAAGAAGAGCACATGCACATAGGCCTCTAGCTTGCCCTTGAGCACGTCGTACCACTGGGATAGATTTTCATAGTACCCGAAGGTCGAACCATAGGTCTGGTTGAGTTCCTCGACCTTACGCCGCTCCTCATCCTTACTACCCTTGAACCTCTCGATAGACTTGATGGTCTCTTCAAGCTCCACGCGAGCCTTGAGGGATTGGGCTCTCCCCTCCTTCTCCGCCTCGATACGCTCCTCGAGGGTGCGCCGTGCCTCTTCCTGTGCATCGACATACTTATTGTACCAGACGATGGCAGCTGTAATAGCCGCCGACAGTCCTAGTGTGAGCGTAGACATGAGCAGCTTAGCTGATGCTGTAGATATCCCGAATGCTACAGCTAGTCGGGTATTGGCTACCGTCAGTAGAGTATTAGCCTTAGCCAAGACCACCGTTGAGAAGGCCGACGACCTGTTGATGGCATCAAGCGCCTGCTGAACCCCGAGGGTAATGGCCATGACAGCCTGCAGGCGCGTCTGGATGCGCTGTAGCTCCTCACTCTCGCCAGCAAAGAGCCCCATCACACCCGTGACGGCCGTGAAGCCTCCCACAAGCCCTTGGAGTCCCGAAGTCACCCCAGCGAAGCCCGAGTTATCGTGGGCAAGGGCGTTGGTCTCCTGACGCACATCACCGAGGGCGTCAGTAATCTCCGCCGCACGCTTGGCCATCTCCTGATATTCCTCGCTGGCATCTTGGCCTGCGATCTTGAGCTTGGCCATCTCCTGCACAAGCTCACGCTGCTCTCTAGTGAGGCTACGCACCGATTGGCTCGTCTTGTCGTAGGACTCACGCAGGGCATCTAGACGCACGCGCTCCTCCCCGAGAGCCTTACGTGCTGCGCTCAGGTCGGCCTCTAGCTCCGCTTTACGGCTACCAGCGGGGATCTTGCGCATCTGTTGCTCCATCTGCTTGATGTCCTTGGTCATCTGACGGATATTGCCCTGAGCCTCAGACATGCCTGCCTTGATGGCCTTGCCTGCTTCCTTAGCGTCTGTGCCGAGGGTCTTGATACTCTTACCTGCCTGCTTGGCTTGGGCAGAGATGCCATCCTTGAGGATGTATTCGACTTCGATTGGTCTTATTGCCATGGTTACTTCTTAATCGTGGTGCATTGGGCGAGGAACCCCATAAGGCCACCACGCTTGCCTTGGGGTCTCTTTTTCTTTTCCTCTCGCTCCTGCTTGCTCAGGTAGCGAGGGGCATCTTGGAGCATCATGACCAGCGTCTGGCTATTGACGCGCCAGAGGATGTGATGCAGGCTCCAGCCTGTGGCCGAGGCTATCTGCCAGAGCACGCCGAAGGGGCTATGGCTACTCTCATAGCTTAACTCCCCATCTCCTGTTGGCTCAGCCTTAGAGGATTGCGAGCCTCTAAGTATCTGATAATAGTCCGAAAAGACTGCGTGCCGAGCAGGCTGATATAGCCTAGGGTGATGGCAAGGATATGCTCCTCTCGAGCCCTCCAGCGGATGATCCACGAGAGGGGCTTATAGAGCAGCCTGCCTGAGAGGTAGCCCGTAAGGATACACAGAGCGATGAGCTCGCTGAGGGTCTTGCCATGGACGGCCAGAAAGACTGCTTGCTCGCTCGGGGTCATCGCCTCGATCTGCTCATAGGTCACACCCAGCTCGAGGAACTTACGTGTGACCCTGATCTGTCCGCCAAGGGTGGGGCGTCGGGTGCGCAGGCGTAGCTCGATGGGCTTGCCGATCAAGGGGAGCTTAATACGACATAGAGGCAGAGACACGCCTGCATCAAGCAGGGCATCCGCTGCCTCTATCATCGCAGGATCATGCAGTGTCGCCATTAAGGTGTTGTGACGGTAAACTGTCCCTCTAGGAGGGTCATCTTGCACTTAACCTTGAGGAGCTCGTCCCACTTGAGCGAGCCCTCGAAGCGAGCCGTTAGGCTAGCCTTGCCCGCAATGGTCGTCCCATCGCCCGTGACGATCGAGAACTGCCCCTCCTTCTTGACCGACCCCGTTGGGGCTGTCCATTTCTTGCCCGAAGTTTCTCCCCCAAGGACATCTTTAAGATTTTCGGGGTGGAGGTTGATTAGATCGAACTCCATCTCAGTTGTCCCGGGCGTGCCTTGTAGCACCACGACGGGTGCTCCACGCTTCTGCGCCGAGAAGACGGGGATTTCGGTGGCGTCCGTGCCTCCAAATCGGATGGAATCCTCACTGATGTCTCCCATAGCCTTGCTGGCAAAAGTCAGCGAGGCCAGACCATAGATGTAAGCTGTAGTACTCATAAGATTGATTGTTGTTAATGGGTTGTTGTATTACTTGATTATCTCCTGAAGATGATCGGCAGGAAGTGTCGGCCAATACGCCATAAAGCTATGGCGATTAAGAGGATGATGACAATCGTCCACGATAGACGCCAAGGAGGCGTCTTGATAGGCTCTGAGGTTTTAGAGACCTCCGAGCTGAGGCGAGAGATCAGCTGACCATTCAGCTTAGCGATTCTGTCTCGCTCCAATATCAGCTCCTCGATCATCATCTGCAGACTATCACAGCGGGCGGTAAGCATGATGGTGTCTGTAGCCTTGCGCACGAGCTTGGCCGATGCGCGACCGATACGCTCCTCATAGCCCGCCCCTATGGGCAGGTCATGGAGGCTCGCTATCGGCACTACTATCTGCACCCTCTCCTCTGGGAGATTTACATGACTCTTCTTTCTTGTCACCTTGAGGCTCGTGCTGTCTAGGTGCTGCACGAGGGTCATAGTATCGTGGCGAGTAGAGAGGCTCTCCCTCTTGGCTCTGCAGCTGACGGCGGATAGGACAATGATCGCCCCAATAACGACAGATGCGAGCCTGATTGACCATCTGCTTAAGCCGTAGGTGCTCGTTCTGCATCGTAAGCACCTGCTGTTGTAGTTGCGTAATCTCATCTGTTTGTCCCGATAGAGTGTCCTTGACGGACTCATATAGTTGTTTATAGATGTTGCTTACTTCTGACTCGTCGCGCGCTTTGCGCAACTTGGCACTGACGAGCCAATAGAGGAGGGCTCCTAGCCCCCCAGAGGGCAGTACCGTCATCAGGAGGTCTAGTAGTCGCTCCATAAGTTATCTGTTTAGAAGGTTAAGCTAAGTCATATCCAGCTGCTACGTCTTTGAGATTAGCGACCTTGCCGTTCTCGACATAGCTCATCGCTGCCATTAGGCGTACCGCCGTATCTCTGTCCTGCAGATTGACGGGCGTGTCTGCCTCTAGGGATGCTCTCCTGCAGACGCTAGAGATGTAGGCTTCCGTATTGTTCTCATTGGGTGGTGCCCAACGTCCGATCATCTGCCTGACCGTGCGTAGCCCATGCTTGCTCTGGTAGGAGCGCAGGGTGATCAAGGCCGCTCTATAGCCCCACTCTGGAGCGACGAACTTACAGAAGGCCTTGTCTGGCTGATCTTCCGCCAAGCCCCGCCATGGCGACTTACCATGGCGGATATTGAGCGGGTTGTTGTTGCGTAGTCCTCGTGACATTATGCTGATGCAGCTTGTACGATTACCACGACACCTTTGCCATCGGAGCGCATGATACGTCCTCCAGCCCTCACGAGGAATGAATACACATCCCCATAATAGGTGGCATCCCCTTCGTTTTCGTAGGCCTTCACCTCTCCGAGGGCGCGACACACGCAGGTCTCATGCCATGCGATGGCAGCAGCGTTATCTGTGCCTGTACCACCCACTCCATTGAGTTTAGGCTGTTTGTTGTTGCCGTAGACACCTGCCTCCGAGCGCATGATGATATTGAAGCTATAGAGCCTACCAATCACGCCACGAGCCACATCGGCCAAAGCGTGGAATGCTTGAGCCTCTTGGGCTGTCATATCATTAAGGAGCTGCTCATACATCACGGCATCGACGAGTAAGTAACGCCCCTCTTGGGGGAGGTTCTGACGGTTAAACATCGTGAATGCCTTGAGGACATCTGCCTTGGTCAGTGCCTTGCGATTGCCTGTTGCCCCAGAGGTGTGTGACACCACGGCTTTACCAGTGGTCTCGACTAGAGCCTTACCGTCGGTAGGGCTCCATGCGAGGATAAACGCCTTAGCCACCTCTTCCATCAAGGCTTGCTTATCCTGACGCAGTGCAGACTCTCGCTTGTCATAGGAGAGCTCCACTGTTTCGGCATGGGGGATCAGGATTGGGTCCGTTGTGTACTCATCTAGGTTGTAAGTCACGTCCGAGTCCGTACGCTTGGACACTGATGCTGGCAGACTAGAGCGGTTTTTGCTCACTCCACTAGGAGCTCCAGCATTGGGGATGTGTACGACCTTACCTTGAGTTACGTACTCATCGGCGTTAAACGCCTTGCTCATAAATGAGTTGTCGGCAAACAGATGTTCTGCGATGCTGTTTTGCCAAATCTCTACAGTAATTGCCATAAGTGCTAATTGTTGTTAATGTTGTGTTGTTGGTTACTTTTTGAGTTCAACGCCGAATCGCTCTTTGAACTTGGCGGCATAGACCTCTGGTGACTGGTCTCTTAGGATGACGAGCTTGCCAGCCTTATCAAGTTCGTCCCAGCTCTTACTTTCTAGGTCGGCAAGGTTGACACCTCCGCCCGAGCGGCCAGAATCGATCTGTGCCGATACACTCACACGCTTTGGGATAGCCCCTAATGCCGCTTTAGCTGAGTCGTGATCTGCATCAAAGAGCTTGATGTAAGATTCCTTACTAGAGGCATTGATACGACCATCTGCTACAGCCGCATCAATCAAGGCAACGGCTTCGGCCTTGAGCTGCTCTTTGCGGTCTTGATTATGCTTGTCAATAGCATCTGATAGGGTCTTGTTGGCCTCTTGAAGACGGTCACGCTCGGCGATGAGTTCAGAGACAGCACGCTCTTGATCTGCTGCCGAGGCATTGTCCGACAGCTTGAGTAGTTGATTGATTGCCATAAGTATTGTATTATTTGAGGGTTTGACATCCATAAGTTTTACCAGAGTAGCATGATCACTTAGGTCGATAGATTCCCCACTATCCCTATCATAGAGAGCGAGGGCGTTGTGGTTCGCACCAATCGTCACGATGGAAGCCTCACGCACAGTCCACCTAAGCACAGTGACACCTGTCTGTCCATCAAGTTTGAGTAGTGGGTCGTCTGATACCACCTCTGGTGCCCAAGCTCCGATGCTGGCCATCCTGAGGAATCCAGCCTCCACCTTAGAGGCTACGGCTCGACCATTAGCATCTTCCAAATCAAACACCGCATCAGCGAGGATTTGAGTCCCCTCCACGCGGATATTGTCCCATCTGCCGATAGGGAGCGTCCAGTCATTATGATTGAGGAGCATCACGGGGTTCTTACGAAACTCATCTAGATTAGCCCCCGAGGTCAGCATCCTAAACCCATAGGTATTGACGCTTTCGTCGTGCAGTATAAATGTCTTTGCCATTGCGTTTGCGATTGATTACACGGCAAAGATGAGGGGAGATTTAATATGCTAGCAAATTGATTTGTAATGGACTACGTCCTCTAGGTAAAGAGTACCTAAATCTCTGTAACCATTACGAGGCAATTTGATACACACGCACAGGCAGAGATACCTTTGGGGATAGATTAAGGAGCATACAATATGGCAGAAGACAAGACTACCCGAGCAAGAAAAAAGGAATGGGCTAAGAGCCTATACACCCGAGATAATATGACGCTCATAGAGATCGCCGAGCAGGTCGGTGTAGATCGTCGTACGGTGGCTAGATGGGTCAAAGAGGAGGGCTGGGATAACCTACGCACAGGTCTCTTGATGACCAAAGAGGCGCAGATACGCAATCTCTACGAGGGCATCAATCAGCTCAATGAGCAAAGGATTGCTCGCCCCATAGGACAGCAAGGCTGGACGCCTGCTGAGAGCTCCTCCATCGCCCAGATCTCCAAGACCCTTGAGCGGTTAGAGACCAGCTCAGGCATTGCCGAGATCATCTCTGTATTCACGGGGCTTGTGACATGGCTTCGAGACCGAGACCTTACCAAGGCCAAGGAGATTACCCTAATCCTAGATGAATACATCAAACACAAAAGCATCTGATGGCACAGAAGGTCAAGATTACAGCACAGGACAAACGTGCCCAGCGGGAATGGGAGGAGCTGGTAGCCTCGATCAAAAAGAGCTCCAGTATCAACCCTCTAGACTCCGCAGAGGTCATCCGAGCTAGGCGTGAACGACTAGAGCGAGACCACGAGGCTTGGTTTAAGTACTACTTTGAGATGTACTGCACCTCGGACTTCGCCCCCTTTCATCGGTCGGCAACCAAGCGGTTCTTCTCGAGCCGTCGGCTCTATGACGTGCGTGCCTGGAGTCGTGAGCTATCTAAGACAGGTATCACGATGATGCAAGTGGTCAAGGCTGCTCTCACTGGAGTGGTACGTAATGTGATGTACATCTCAAGCAGCTACGATAATGCCGAGCGATTACTGCGCCCTGTAAGAGCAAGTCTAGAGGCCAATCAGCGAATCATTCAAGACTACGGAGAGCAAAAAACCCTCGGGCAGTGGGAGGACGGAGAGTTTATCGCTCGGTGCGGGTGTGCCTTCCGAGCTCTCGGCGCAGGGCAGTCGCCTCGCGGTAGCCGCCACGAGAACCTCCGTCTAGACTGCATCGTCTATGATGATATGGATACCGACGAGGAATGCAAGTCGCCCAACCGACTCAAGCGATTTGCCGAGAAGTGGAAGTGGTGCGAGGAGGCGGCTCTGCCTGCGATGAGCGTATCAGGTGACTATCGCATCATATTCAATGGTAACATTATCGATCGAGATGGAACTATCGCCAAGGCTATCGCTAAGGCCAAAACCCTCAAGGCCGAGGTAGGACACTATGAGATCGTCAATATACGAGACGCCTCTGGGAGGTCTACTTGGCCAGCTAAAAACAGCGAGCAAGACATCGACGACTTCCTCGCCCTGATGAGCTATGCTGGAGCCCAGAGGGAGTTCTTTAATAACCCGATCACCGAAGGAGACATCTTTGGCGATATGCTCTGGGGACAATGCCCTCTCCTCGACGAGCTGGATGCTGCGATTGTGTACGCAGACCCAGCCCCCTCAAATAGCAAGAGTACAGCAGCATCGCTAAAGGCAATAGCTTTTCTTGGCATTCGCTCGGGGGTACTGTATATCTATCGTATGCGACTAGATCACGCCCTAAACAGCACGTTTATAGGCCGATTCTTCGACTTTAGAGACTGGGCGCAGTCGCGCTCCAAGACACTCGTCTTGAGGTATTACATCGAGTGCAACGGACTCCAAAAGCCCTTCCACGATCAGGTCTTCGTCCCTCTCCTCTCAGAGATCGGTGCTACACGAGGCTACATCTCTGTGCGTGAAGACGGACGAGACAAGCGTAATAAATACGACCGTATCGAGGGACATCTACAACCCCTATACGAGCAGGGTAAGCTCATCTTCAATATCGAGGAGCGAGATTGCCCACATATGCAACGCCTTGCCGAGCAGTTCAAACTCATAACCAGAGAGATGTCGGCTCCTGCCGACGGACCAGACTGCGTAGAGGGTGGCTGGTGGATACTCAACGGACTAGCCAAGACTCCTACAGCAGGGAGCATCAGTATAGGCTCCAGACAACGAACCGCTAAAAGATATTAACTATGGCATACTTATCTCTTTGCGACCTAGAGACGCATCTAAGACAGGAGAATATCCTACATATCGCCCGACAAGACGAGACTCTCGCTCTAGTGGCCATTGACACCGCTATCTCAGAGGCACGAGGCTACCTCGCCGCATACGACCGAGATCGCATATTCAGTACTGCTGGGGATGCACGTAATGCCCTGCTACTCTCCTTAGTTAAAGACATTGCCGTTTGGCACTTTATCAAGGTCTGTAATGGTGGTGTTGATATGGAATACCGCAAATCTCTATACGAGCGAGCCATCGAATGGCTGGAGCAGGTGCAGCGTGGTCGTATCGATCCAGACCTGCCTAGGCAAGATCAGAATAACGACGGTGCACCAGATACCACCGAGATCTATATTCACGGTTCTAACCCTAAGCGTAAGCAACACTTTTAACCCCCATGAGTAAGTCCAATAGAAATAAAGGAGCTAAAACACCTGCTCCTACACAGACAACTCCTAGCGTGGTTGTCAATCAGATTACCATTAAGCAGCCCACTCGCAAGGTCTGGGATGTCGGGACTTGGCGATCAGCCCTCAAGAGTGCCGATTCAGGCAAGGTACGCGCCCTCTATGACCTATACGAGGACATCCTGATCGATGGAGTACTCGCAGATGCGATAGACAAGCGCATCCGTGCAGTAAGCAATACACCTCTGACCTTCGTTGACGAAAATGGTGAAGAGGTCAAAGGGGTAACCGCCCTGATGGATAGCCTAGACTGGGAAGAGGTCATTACCCAGATCATGATGAGTCGTTTCTGGGGACGCTCAGCTTGTGAGCTTGGCTTCACTACCGATGGATTGATGACCTGCGCTCCAATCCCTGCCAAGCATATCAGCCTGCGCAATAAGACAATCCTGATCAATCAAGATGACCAGAGTGGTATCCCCTACGAGGATGACCCATTTCTCGTCGTCCTAGGTAGGGATCGTGACTTTGGACTCCTGCTCAAAGCGGCTCCCTACATCATCTACAAGCGAGGAGGTTATGGAGACTGGGCACAATGGATTGAGTTATTCGGCATGCCTCGCAGGGTAGGTAAGTACTCCATCCACGACCCCGAGAGCCGTAAGGTGCTGGAGCAGGCGATGGAGGCTGCAGGATCCGCCCCATACATCATCGCTCCTGAAGGCACCACGATAGAGCATGTCGAGACAAGTAGTGGCAATGGTGTTGCCTATAACGACTTCCGACGTGCCTGTAACGAGGAAGTGCTGATCACCATCCTTGGGCAGACCATGACCACCGTACAGGGAGACAAGGGTGCACGATCCTTAGGGGAGGTGCATCTTGAGGTAGAGCAAAATAAGCATAAGGGCGACCTGCGCTACGTACAGCGTGTCCTCAATCAGTACTTCAAGCCACGACTAGAAGCTAGAGGTTATTCTGTCAAGGGTGGGCGATTCATCTTCCCAGAGTCGGCCGAACATTTAGAGGTTACCGACATCGTACAGCTCTCCGACATCATTGAGATACCGACCAAGTGGCTACATGATAAGTACGCCATCCCTATGGCCGAGGAGGGCGAGGAGATTGCCCGCAGACAACCAGCTATGCCCATGCTCCCCGATTATGATGGGATGATCGAAGAGGAGGAAGAAGAGGAGGGCAAGCAAGAAGCCCCCCAAGGCAAGTCTGTTCGCAATGCCGACGGCTTCTTCAGACGCGTGATGCGTTTTTTCGGATTAGCCCCAAGGCACGCCCTTGGGGCATGCACGACAACCCTCCCTACATGGAGCACGGAGCAGATCAGCCTTGCCGATGCTGCAACCATTAGCGAGCGCATCATTGAGGCCGTCAAGGCCTCAGAAGGCTCAAGGCGATTCGACCCCGAGCTATTCGCTTGGCTCTCTAATGACCTTATAACGGCATTAGAGCGGGGCTATAAGGGGCGCATACGCAATAGCGATACCAGTCTGTCTGTGCAGTATCAGCTGCAGGACGATGCCTACATCACAGCTATGGAGGCTAACCTATTTCGCTTTTCGGCTGGCAAGACCCTCTCCCAGGTGTACGAGCTCAACAAGGCCTTCCGAGAGTCTAAGAGTTATGCCGATTTCGCGCGACGAGCCAAGGAGATTACCACCACCTACAATGATAAGTGGCAGCGTACCGAGTACAATACCGCCCTCAACTGTGCAGAGGCGGCAAGCAACTATCGGGAGCTTAAGCGCAAGCAGCAGCTATTCCCCTACTGGGAGTATCGCACCATTGGAGACAATAAGGTCAGGCAAGAGCATCAGGAGCTAGATGGGATAATCCTGCCCAGCAATGACCCCTTATGGGATGAGATCTATCCACCCAATGGATGGGGATGCCGATGCTCGGTCGTGCCTCGCCTTAAGGTAGAGGGGGATGCGGTCGACCACAAGGATATGCAGCAGAGAGCTAGAGAGTATCAAGCTAGTCCTGATTGGCAGTCTGCCAAGGCACAAGGATGGGGCGTCAATAAGGCGGAGATTGCTGAGGTATTCACGGCCAACCAGCAATATATCCACAAGATGCCAGGCAAGTCGAGTCGCAAGATTATGGAGCTAGGTCATACGGATTTCGGGTTGGACTCCATCGCCAAGGAGATCCAAAAAGAAAAGCGGCCAGAGATTCCAACTTTTCAGGGGGATAAGCACGAATGGTTTGACCAGCATCAGATTATCACGGACTATCAAGGACGAAAGATTTCATTTGACAAAGCAGTTTTCGATCGTCACACCTCAAAAGGGTATGAGAAGACCCGTGTTCCGCTACTAGAATGCATCCCCGATGCCCTGTCCTCCCCAGACGAAGTGTGGCTCAATGACTATCAAGGTAAGGTTAACAACATCAACTTCATCAAGTATTACCAAGGCCGATGTATCAATGTGGTTTGCGAACTTCGAGACGGGAAGATCTATCAGGTAGATACTTGGTTCGAGATTCGTCTGCAATACAAAAATAACCTACCTCAAGAGGTCATCGCAGAGGAAGGAAAAAAGGTTGCAAGAGGCAAACGAGACCCTAAGTACAAATACCGCCGTGGGCTACTTATATACAATAAGGCGAACTAGCCATCCTGCTAGTCCGCCTTATTGTACGCCCCTTTAAGTCATAACGTCCGCCGTCTTCTTGTTGGTCGGGCTACTCGTAGCCCATCCGCCTCATACGGTTGGATAGCCTGTAGTCTCACAGGTACTTCGGATTGGTAGATATGTATCTCTGAGGGCTGACCTCAGCCTTAGATGTCCCCATCATCCGCTAGGTGCTGGCATCGCATTCTAGATACATATTACTTGAGGGCAAAAATAGATAATATCCCATTGATATGCAAGATATAACCATACAGCTGGAGCAGATGGCCGACGACATCCTGCGTGAGAGCGCAGAAATCATCGCTGCTACAGCCCAAGAGTACTACCGCGACAGCTTCCGCCGCAAGGACTTCGATGGCGAGCCTTGGATGCCCGCCAAGACCCCATCTAGGCGTGGCTCTCTGTTGGTCAAGTCAGGGGCTCTTGCCAACTCCATACGCATCGCAGAGGTATCCCCTCGTAGGGTCGTCATCTCCGCAGGGGGCGACAAGGTCGGCTATGCACAAGTCCATAACGAGGGCTATACGGGGCTTGTCAATGTCCCAGAGCATACGCGCAGAGCTAGACCACGCTCCCTCATTCCCTCCGAGGGTAAGCCTGTCAAGGGCGAGGTCACCGTCCGCGCCCATACCAGACATGCCTCGATCCCCAAGAGACAATTTATGGGGCAATCAAGGCAACTCAATGAGCTAATACGTAATCGCCTGCTGGACTATATAGCCAGCAGAACTAATCAATAATCAATATGGATAAGCAAATCATCATAGCCGTCATGGATCGGCTACAAGACCAGGTTACAGACCTTAGATGGATTGAGCCCGATGAGGGGCAGCTATACAACCTATCACGACCTGCAATAGAGCCTCCAGCCTGCCTCATCGATCTGGCATACGTCAACTGCGAGACAATTGCACACAATGTAACCACCCAGCGTGTGCAAGCAGAGCTTCGGCTAACGCTGGTTTTCGGCTATCAGGGCGAGTCGTACGCACACGCCCCCGAAGACATCAAGAGCAAAGCCCTAGCTCGCTACGATACCCTAGAGCGACTGCATCAAGCCCTGCAGGGTTGGGATGGCGGAGGATTGTGGTTGCCTATGCGTAGGCAGCGCGTGCTACCAGCCCCTAAACGACAAGACAACCTCAAGGTCATTGAGACTGTCTACACATTGGGGCTAATCGATCAGGTCGACAGCCCTACCACGCAAAGCTCGGGTGCTCCTTGCGGAGCTTATGTATGCTCGGTCTCTTCCGCGCAATCTCAGACAGATAGTCCCCGTAGTTAAGCACGGCATTCCAGACCGTGCGATCCTCGACAAAGAATTCCTGAGAGCAGAGGATATGCAGGACATCGTCCGTGCGCCGACGCTTAATCTCCGTCCAATAGTAGTAGCGCAGCACAAGCATCTTGTTGCGCTCCTCTATACGCTCTGCCCGACTTGCCGCTCGAGCACACAGAGGCTCCCCCGAGTAACGCTTGCGTCGCTTGGGCGGAGCCTCCTGTATTGGTGGCAAGTCAAAAAGCAATGGAGTATCTGTCATAGCAATACAAAATTACTACTGAAACGCTGTACGCACCAAATGATTAGGGCGGTGACCGAGGTGGTCGCCGCCCTATTACACACTAATTTATCAAGTCGTGGGATTTGCACCCAAGCGCCGCCAAGGACGGCGCTATTAAGTTGTTTTTTACGATTGCTCTGTCAGATACACTCCCAAAATTGGGGTCTCTGTAACAGAGTTTATGAGATAACTTCCAAGTTGTTTCTCCAGCTCTTCAGTGAGACGCCCTACAGCCTTCTGGAGAGTTTCCGCCTGCACCAGCATATTAACTGCAGATGCTCGAGGCTGTCCCGACTTCTCATCAAAGGTCAAGAATGACACCTTGGCTCTGTAGTAAGTGTCCTCTCGGTCATCGTGCGACAAGACAAGCTCTGCTAGATTAACACGCTTGACACCCACCACCTCCAGCTCGCCAATAGATACCAAAGGCTGGATTTCTTTGATGATACGTTCCTCCGCTTCCGTGAAGCTCATTGCATCAACTAGATACACCTCTGTTACCTTCTTCATTCCCATTGCATCTGCTTGACGCTCGTAGGAGACCTTAACCTGATACATGTTCATAGTCCTATTTTTTAGAGTTAGTTTACGCTTCTGTGATATTCAGGGGGATGTTTACCCACTTGCCTTCTTCACCACGTTCCTCGGCACGGATGAAGAGCTTCGTCAATTCTGGTCGGTAGCTCTCTTGGATGATGCGTACCCCCTCCTTGAATAGGTCGCTGTCGCTCTCTTGGGCATACTTGGCCAGCTGGAGTACCTTATCGACCTGCAGATTGCCTTGGCGGTCTTTGGCCAAGAGTTCGAGGAGCATCGACACGAGGGTCTCGGTCTCTCGATCCTTGGCTAAGGACGACACATACTCCTTGACCTGAGCGATGCCAGCCTCCACCGTGTCGTCCCAATTGTCCCGCTGATGACGACCGATGATGATGCGCTTGGTGCCGTCCGACGACATAAAGCTGTGAGAGCGTTGCCCCTCTCGAAGCTTCTCGCTAAAGAGATCGCACTTGGCATTGATGATCGCCTCGAAAGCCTCCCATACCTCCTGTCTCCCTTGACGCAGGGTGGCATTGAGCTGCTTAACCTTGGGGAACATCTCATCGACCGTCTGCATCGCCATCTCTCGATAGACCTTGCGCTCCTCGGCTTGTAGCTGTGCCTGCTCCTCTTTTTCTTGTTTCTTCTTGAGAGCTTTATACTCCTCCATCTCTTCGGCAGTGATCTCCACCACCTGTCTTTTGTCTTGTACCATAATCTTCAATGTTGTTTTTTGTATTTCGGTCTTTATAGGCCTCCGCCCCCTTATACCTGGGCGACGCAACCTCCTATGTCTAATTGTCTGTCTCATCTCATTATGCTTATGCCCAACTCGCACCTATCGTCTCGCTTGGGAATTAGCCTCTGTCTCATTGACTCTATACTCAACTCAAGGCAGCGACGTCGGGTATAATCCCGTTGCGTGGCACTACCATTGGCGATCTTGACATATAGGGTGTCCAGCTCCACCTCCTTATGCTTGATCTGCTCATTGAGCATCCTACGCTCTCTATATCCCAACTCCGTCATGATGGTAGCTGGGTATTACTAGCAGAAGCAGCCACCTGCTGGTTATATTGATCTATCTCATCCTGCATCGCCTTCCGCTCGCCCTTGTCGATGATGGCGCGCATCTTGCGGGTTAGACCCACGAGATCGGGGATGCCAAGCTGGGCGAATCGCTTACCTGCGATGCGAGGTTTCAGGCAGAACCGATCTACCTCTGCCCAGTTGGTGGTATCAATGCCATAACGCTGCAGCTGCTTGAGGGCTGCGCTACGTGCGCTACGGAGCTTATCGTAGCCATCTGCTCGTCTGCCCAGGGCAATGATCATCAGACGGTATTCCCCATCGGTCATCTCCTTGAGGCTGGTCGTTCGCCCATTGGTGTATTGCAGCACGATGGACTCCTTATCCGCTCCCTGCATACGAGCAATCAGGGCGTAAAACCTTGCGTAATTACGTTGCTTATCCATTTCCTTTTGAGCATTTAGGGAGAAAGTGATTTATCAGCCGTCCTGTCTGTCGGCTGATGTGGTTGTAGATGCCGACCACATCGTGGATTAAGTCCGCCTCAGGCGCAGCCTCGAGCTTGGCGAGGTCTAAAGGGCAACCACTAGCGTGGCAGGCCACGAGACACATTTGTATCTCCACCCACAGATCTTGATACTCCACGTGATTTGAAATGTATCGATCTACAATCCTGCATATTGTATCGTAGTCTAGATCACTGACCTCAAATGATAATCCTGCTTGTTTCATTGCACTTCCTTTACTTGTTGTTTAAGCACTGACACTTTCTTTCTCATCCGTTTCACTCTCCTTCCTAGAGCATTTTGGTATTCCTCTACTATAGCCCATACCCTCTCGATATGAGGGATGTATTCTGACACTATGTGATCTTCAGTTTCTGGTCTTGAGATAATCTCATCCATAGCGTGCACCAAGATGAACATGGCTTCCACGTCGGCCTGCGATATGACTACCGATACGGCTGTATTATCCTTCTTCATTGTCTTTTTATTTAGATTACTCCTTATCTATCCAGTATCGTGCAGCCCCCTCCTCCCATATCGTGTAGTAAGCATTGGGATCGTCACCCATCGTGCGTCCTCGGCTGAATGCCCTATATCCTTGGAGATATATCTTCAGATCTGAGTCGAACTTGGCCTTTTTGGCAACTGCACCATCAGGCTCCCCATTTTTGATTTGGCTGACGAAGATGATGAGCTTATTGGCGTGCTTACGCTTAAACTCGAATAAGTCCTTAACCCTAAACCCCGTGTATTGTATCGAGTCGATGATCGCAATATCGGGCGAATGCTTTCGGGATAGTCGAGCTGATAGGACATCCATTTCCTCACAGGTGAGGCGAAATGCACCCTTGGGTAGTGCAGACATCTGACTGCGTCTCATCGCCTGCTGCATCGTTAGACTACGCCTGCCCTGCTCAAGGCTGTTGTAGATCACTTTCCCATACTTACTGAGCTCCTTGGCAAGCTGTAGACAGAAGGAGGTCTTACCACTCCCAGAATCGCCCCATACCATCCATATACCCGTGAGTGCTGGGTTGCCAAACACACGAGACCAATCCTCGCCCCAATCGTAGCACTCTATATCCATGTTATCTACCTCGCTTGGCGATAGAGCCTTGGGTAGTCTTACTTTAGGCTCCTGCATGGCGTAGCTTCATGATTTCGGTGTATACTCGTCTCAAACCTCCTGCCTTGCGTGCCAGCTGCTTGGCGTCCACCCCTTCGGGCGTATTGGCCTGAGCCACTTGTATGGCTTCGGAGATTAAGAATGCCTTAAGGTCTTTGCCATTATCGGGCGTTACTCGGCTGTACTTACTGCCGTAGCGACTGAATATCTCGGCATAGCCTACCTTGGCGCAATCTATTGAGCGATCTATCTTGGCCTTAAGCCCGTCCGCCCCCATCATGTACCACCCGCAATGATGCTCGGTAGCATTCCAGAGGGCTTTGAGTTCCAAAAATGCCTCATACTGCAGGTCTCCTGCCTCATCGAGAATGATGAGCGGACGATCAACCGACTGCAGATAGTAGACCAAATCAGCATACACATCGTGGTAAGTCCCCTGCATCCCGACCCCGAACTCTTGGGCAATTCGGCGCACGAGCTTGCGCTTGGTCTTGACTTGACTACAATCTATGTAGGCCACATGACGATGGCTCTTGGCATAGATTCTAGCTGTGAAGGTCTTACCGATATTAGGGATGTCGCATAGGATTACAGATAGAGCACCCTCTTGGCAGGCTCTTAGCTGACCTGTGATATACAGATATGCCTCGGTTTCCACTGCCAGCCACTCAGCCTCTGGACGTAGGGCAACCCCTAGGCGACGGGCTATTCCGAGCCACATCGCCTCGCCAAGCTGTCGATCGGTATTGCCTTTTTTGATGTTGCTGTACACACTAGCGGTAATGCCGAGTGCGATGGCGTGTTTGGCATCGGAGGGGTAATTGTCTCGGTCTGCCTTCACAGCATCAATGATGCGTGTCTTAGTTTCATTGTTTAGTTCCATTATACTATCGTTTTAATCTTGTTTGAATACCATTATATATCTGCTGCTCCTCGGGCAGCTGCTCCTTGTCTGTGTTGTATCATCCTCTGATAGGTGTCCTCGTCAATCTCCTCAACCAAGTCGCCCTCTAGAGGCATAGCCACTACCCTTATAGGCTTACGCTCGATTTGCTCTGCCTTGTCCTGCGCAATACGCATGATCGGGTCTGCCGTACGTTCCTTGACAATGCGATCCCACTCAGCGATACGTTTGCTCTGAACGAGGAATGCTTCTGCATCTGCCTCTGTACGCTCGAGGGCTGACACTTGGTGCTTGACAACTCGCTTGCAGATGTCTATCAGCCGATCATCCTGCCACAGATACGCCTCTGGGGCATCGCCCTCGGTTTGCTCCCACCACGTGGCGGTTAGCTTGGCATTTCTCCCACTGAGCTTATCTAGCACTGTGGCACTACTGATCGTATACTTATCGCCATTGATCTGTAGAATCTCTCTATTGATGCTGGTATGGGTACGACCTCCCAGCCAGCGGGAGAGCTGGCAGACATCGATAGGCTGTATATCGCTATGGACGCACTGTAGTAGCACCTCGAGGCGTGTAAGTCCAGGGTAGAGCTTCTGATTGGGATGAAGTGCGTTGTTGTACCGAGAAAAAACCTCCTCCTCGTAGACCCGACACGCCACATCAAAGTCCCATACCCCCTGCTTATAGTTATTGTTCTCCTCGTCGTTGACCTTTTGGTTCGAGGTCTTATTGCTCCTGAGCTTAGCATAGTGTCGGCCGACATCCTCAAAGGCATACTTCTCATACCCCAGCTTGACCTCTTGGTGGTAGCGTTCGGCATATTTTTCTTGTGAGTTCTCCGCCCCTGCCCAGCGCACCTCTCGGAAGAGTGCACCATCTGCCATCATACCATCCTTGTATAAGCTTACTAGGTGGTTCTCCACCTGAGCTTCATAGGGTGCGCCTAGACCCCACTCTAGGAGGTTGCGGTACATCGAGCGCAGACAGCATTCGAAGATGTCACGCTCCTTGCCCCCCGACCATGCCCAGCCGATGATCGCCTCGCTTGCCACATCATAGGCGATGTAGCACTTTAGGGAAGTCGTGACACGCTCTCGTATCGTCTCAATCTTGCCACGCACCATCTTCCTTCGCTCCTTGTACCACACGACTTTGGCACTAAAATCCTTGTCGTCAAGTGATACCATCGATAGGCTATACTTGGGCTTGGTGCGCAGCTGATAGGGGCGGACTTGGGTATTGTAGTCGTGGCGTGAGTCGTGGCGTTTGCTGCTGACTGCTCGGTTAATGACCTTGCCCAGCACATCGCCCACCGTCTTCTCGCTTAGGTCGGGATAGCGACTGGGATCGTATAGCTCGCCCGTCGCAAGATTAACGATCTGCACCTCCCCTCTCAGGAACTCGTTGTACCATTCCCATACCTTTTTACCTGTTGGGCGATGAGGATCAGCCTCAAGTTGCATCAGTAGCTGCTCGGTCTCTAGGCTCACTTTTAGGGTATTGACATTGCCGAATTTCTTACTGATGAGGGCATCATATCCGCCCTGCTCCCAACGTTTCACCCACAGAGCGAATCGACTAGGTGTCAGCCCGAGTGTATGTCCGTAGATCTCTTTGTAGTAGGAGATTGCATCGCTCATCTCACCCCAGCTGACTTTCTTGCCACTGCGTACCCTACGATATATTGTGGTGTCTTGTTTGAGCCTGATGATCGACTGGATAACCGACGCATTGGTGGCATACTCCTCCGCAAGAGATATGATGCGCTCATTGCTGAGGCTCTGATTGAGCTGTGTCAATCGCTTGATATAGTAGGCACGTGCAGCATGGTCGTATTGGTATGCACCCGAAAACACCTTGCTCAGATAAGCCCCCTCAGAATCTGCATCAGGGTACTTAGCACGTACTCGAGCCTTCAAATCCTCGGGTAGACTATTCATATCAATAAGAGCTGGACACCCCCGTCCACCACCTCGACGAACAACATTGAGCTTGCCACGAAGTATCATCTTTTTGTAGTTGCTATAGGTAACTATAGGAGCTAATGCATCAGACCGATCAGACACAGTACGGTCGTCCCGAGTCAGCTCATCGGCGGAGATGCACCAGTATTTACCGTACCATTCCATATACTTATAGATTTGTTGCTAAGTGCTGGGCTATATCTAGGTACAATCTCTTACAGCCACGGAAGACTGCGATCTCTTCTTGGTTTAGCTCCACTCGTATCTGCCCAAGAGCCTTGTCCCAAAATACGACAGCTCCATTATCAAAAGTCTGAATCATGTTGCCGTTGTAATCAAATTCGGTATTAGGGTCAGGCTGAAGGATCCACTCTTTAGCACCATACGAGATGGCTAACTCCCTTGCTCTACAAGCTAGTTCCCCATTCATCTTGTATTGAAAGGCCTTGGATAGTCCAACTTGGCTAATTCCAAGTTCGGCACGCACCCTTTTGCTTACCTCTGGGCTAGCTTTGATGTATTTCTTTTCTGTTTCCATATTCATTCCTATTTGCCTCCATTTGCCAATTTTCGCAGGATTGCCATAATTACCTGCTCTTTTGTTACCTTTGTCATATTCAATTACTATCGTTTTTTAGTCGCCCCCTAGGTTGTTGCTCCAGCCTCGGGGGCTTCTTGTTATATTCTCTTGCCTATTGTCGCACCGCCTATTGTTTATATATTTACATCGGTGTTTAACATTATCACACTGCAAAGATATAGACTATTGTCTCAATTATCCAAATAAAATAGACTATTGTTTCATTTTACCGTATGAAGGCGATAAATAGACTTGTTCAATACCTTGATTTCAAGGGTATTAAAAACTCTCACTTGGAAAGTGCGATATCTCTATCCAATAGCTATATAAATACCCAAGTCAAAAGAGGGTCCGACATGGGAGAGGGAATACTGGTTAAGATTTTAGACTATTGTAGGGATCTGAATCCAATGTGGCTATTGACGGGAGAGGGTGATATGATTAAGCAAGATAGTCCACAGATACAGCAGCTGCACCTTCCTAAAGCGATAGAGAAGATTCACGAGGAGCAAACGGTCAATCTCTATGACTTCGAAGCATCTGCAGGCTTGCGCACGCTATTTGACAATGGCAGAGCCAATGTCATTGATACGATTCGCATCCCCAATCTGCCCAAATGCGATGGGGCGATCCACATTGTCGGTGACTCCATGTACCCGATCCTCAAGTCTGGGGACATCGTGCTATACAAGGAGATCAATCTAGATATGCGCAATATCTACTGGGGTGAGACATATCTACTATCCTACTATGAGGACGATGAGGATGTCGCCGTAGTGATCAAGTATGTACAGCGATCTGAGGAGCCAGGTTGCGTCAAGCTCGTCTCTCACAACGCACATCATGCCCCTCGAGATATTGAGTTCTCTCGTGTTAATGCAATGGCAATTGTCAAGGCCAGCATTCGTATCAACTCGATGTATTAAGCCTTTACAGTATACAATTACCTATAAAATAGAATATTAGGCCTTATTGCGAAGGGAATAATACCCCAACTATTTCAACAGAAAAGACCATTTTCGGGCAAAAAACAGACAAAACCCCCAAACCTACTAAATGATTTTTCCTAAAATCTGTAACCCCAAGTGTAACCCCAAAAGCAAACACAAGTGTAACTCCAAGCCATAACCCCAAGTGTAACCCCAATGTCATTTATGGGCATTTTGCTGGCGTTAGCAACATGTGCAGCGTGAGCCTTGCAGGGGCGTTATACGGCTATTCTGATGCCGTTATAATAGCATAGGCGGCCTGCAGACACTATCGCCCACAAACCGCCTAATTACAGGGCTTCCACGCCCTTTTCCTGCCCTCCAAGGGGCTATTCTAGTACCATTCCTGGCCCGATGTAACAATTTAGGGGCAATCCGTTTCCGAACCACCCCTCGAATGTTACATCAATGTCACACTAATGTTACATTTTGTACGCTTCGTTTTTCCGCAACGTTCGTCGCTCGACCGCCCGACATCCTTGTGTTTATCGGGGTTTCACGTGTTTTCTACTAGTCTATCTATTTATACGCTTCGTTTTACCCCCCATACATGGGCTTTTGATGGCTCCTATACGGGCTATTAGGCAACTGAATTGAGTTTGGCGGATGTTATTCACTGAAACACCTAAAAGGGGCTGCAGCAAAAACGAATTTTGCCACAGCCCCTTCAGCTCTACAACGAGAATGTATGCGAACCGATTAGATTGCCTCCCTCAAAGAGCATCAGGCGATACGTCCCAGGCTGTAGCGCCTCCTCTACATTCCAGTACATCACCACAGGGGTTTCTTCTCCATTGTATTCTACTTCTCTACGCATGGAGAAGGGGATAGATTTCCCCTCAAATGAAAAGTTCCCTGTGCCAGACTTGAGCATCACCTCATCATTGGGCATCACAAGCCGTGCGTAGAACGTCTTCATCCCCACCTCTGCTGTGATATTTTTAGCCACACGGAAACTGACCTGCAGAGTCTCTACACGGCCAATCTTTTTAGTCGTCTTGCCTTTCTTGTCGAGAGCAGCTACGTGTATCGCCGTGGCATCGAGCTTAGCAGCTAGAGTTACCTTATCGGCCAGTTCACTCCTCTGCGTAGCAAGCTGTCTCACCTCGCTGGTCGCTCTCTGGAAGTCTGCTTTTACCGCCTTGTTCTCTTCCCTTAGGCGCTGGTTGGCGGCGTGGAGTGAGTCGATCTGTACAACGTAAGTCTTGAGCACCTTGCGTAGCGTACCCACCTCTCTGCTCAGCTGGGCAATACGTGTGGCATTCGTTGTCTTCACTTGGTTTAGCTCCTCCAGCAGTCTATCGACCTTGGCGCGCTCACTATTGAGTTGACGAATGAGCGAATCGTTGGTCAGATTAAATGAAGTCTCCCGCCCATTGAGCGTTAGCTTGTTGTATTGATGTTCATATTCATCCGAGAGGTTGTCCAGCTCCTCTTGCATGGCTTCTTTCTGTAGCTGTGCTAGCTCTTGCTTTTCGTGCTCAAATTGTTCGCGTTCTCGGTCAAGTATCAGCCAGAATCCACCGATTAGCGCCAGAATCACCACGGCTGCTCCTAGGACTACATATTTCACTTTCATCTTGATTTCCTTTGAGTTTGCTAATCCTTTTGTTCTCCCACAGCGGGCTGCAATACCAACAAAGAGCCATTCCAACGATAGAGTAGCTGGGGACGTCTTTCAGCCGTGGACATCAGCATCTCATGCTCTCGGTCGCTCAAGGTCAGGGGGAGCACAGGCCTAATGCTGAGCAAATCTTTCTCTCCTTCGACCCAAGACATCTCTAAGTATAGGGGATAGAGCAGCTGCTCTAGACGCTGGTCAATATATTCTCCCGTTGCGCCCCATCTCTCCAGAATCAGTGAGCGTGTAGGCTCTTGGTCAAAGAGCTTGAGCTTAGATAATTTCTGCCAATTGGGCGAATAGCTGTGCAGGCTACTGTCCTTAATGGGCTTATCGACCGTCTCGATTACCAGGACGAGAGGCGTGCCATTGAGCAGGGGAAGTAGCTTAATAGAGAAGGAGCTGAGTTTACTGGTCTCGATGGTGTAGCTCTGTCTTTCTTTGAGAGAAGCACTATCCCGTTCTAGAGCTTGCAGAGCTTGCGAACGCTGGGTGTCAGTAATCAGCGGACAGGTCTTGATATAGCTAGAGAGTTGATCAGTCTGAGCCGAAGCGATGCTGCTCAATCCTAGAATCAGAAAAAACGATAGGATATGAAGTGTCTTCATCTGACAACCTTAAATAATTGCTTGACGAAGGCGGACCAATCGCTCTAGGAGTCCTTCGAGCAGATCCAAGCGGAGCATATTGGCTCCATCACTTTTGGCGATGGCTGGCTCTGGATGAGTCTCAATAAACAGCCCATCAGCCCCCACGGCAATAGCAGCCTTAGCGATTGTCTCGATAAGCTCGGGCTTGCCTCCTGTTACACCGCTTGACTGGTTCGGTCTCTGGAGTGAATGGGTAACGTCCATTACCGTAGGGAAGCCTGTAGCGCGCATCGCTGGGATATTGGTAAAGTCTACTACAAGGTCTGAGTAGCCAAAGCTGTTGCCTCGCTCGGTAAGAATCACTTGGTTATTGCCCATGTCGGTTACCTTACGTGCGGCATGCTCCATTCCCGAAGCTCCAAGGAATTGCCCTTTCTTGATATTGACCATTTTACCCGTGCGTGCAGCAGCGGCAATCAGATCGGTCTGGCGGCACAAGAAAGCAGGGATCTGCAAAACGTCTACATACTCGGCAGCCATCTCTGCCTCTATGGTCTCATGGATATCCGTTACTACCGGGATATCGAAGGTCTCACGTACCTTGGCAAGTATTTTTAGCGCAGGCTCGTCGCCTATTCCAGTGAAGGAGTCGACGCGCGAGCGATTGGCTTTGCGGTAAGAGCCTTTGAAAATATAGGGGATACCGAGGCGTTCGGTAATACGTGCAATATGCTCTGCTATACGCAGTGCCATAGTTTCGTCTTCTATAGCGCAGGGACCTGCCATCAGGAAGAAATTGCTTCCTGTAGTTAGATCGTTGTACTTGATCATTTCCTTTAAGTCTTTAGATAATACAATCTTGTTTCCGCAAAGATAATTATTATAGCTCATAGCTATTCGCTATTTGTAGTTGATCCTTGGGAGTTATCCTAGATAGTGTTTGCTGTCTGTTGATTGGAGCTGTGCAGGTGTGGTGGTTACATCCTAGGAGACTCGCGTGAAGGTAAATACTTTATTAACGTGAGGTTCGTTTCTTGTACCGAAATGATGCTGATTTGGATGGGCTTCTTGCTTAGAAATGAATGGATTAAATGATGAATTGTAAAATCAGCAGTTTTTCACTACTTTTGTGCAAACCAAATGATGTAGGGGAGTCTCTCTGAGAGATTTCGATAGATAGGGGGTGAGGTTACAGGAATAAAAGCTGTGAGATGAAGGCTCTGTGCACAGTTGTGTTGAGTTCAATCTCGCGAGATAAAAATGATTATATAGACAGAGCAACTCAATTGTGAAAAAAAAAGCAATTTGGGGCGTAGGGTTCACCCTATTACTAGTCTTCGTCGTTCTATTCGGACTTCAGTACACGTACTATCAGCGTGTCATCAGCATCCGCAAAGAACAAACTCGGCAGATGGCAAAGGAAGTCCTTGCCGAGGTCGCTGGCGATATAGAATTGCGAGAGCTAATTCGGTATCTGAATCTTCAGCTAGGCACGTCAGCAGTGCTCGGGCAGTCGGAGTCTCCTATACATCTTCCTTACAGGCACCAGCAAGAGAAGAAAGCGACCATCGTCACCGATGATCAAGCCATTGATGGGAACTCTAGCGAAACCTACGAGGACTCCGAGCTACCTGCCATAAGCAATAGAATGATGCAAGCCTACCTGATGAGGCGAGATCATCTAGATGAATACATCCTAAGGCATATCTACGAAGAATACTCCTACGACAGCATTCCTCAGCTGATTAATCCCCGCTTTTTGACCCAACAGCTACGTACTCGCCTAGATAGCAAGGGCGTGTGTGAGGCATATAACATCATCCTCTGCGACGCACGTGGTCGTAAGCTATATGAGTTCACGCAGCCTGGTATGCTACAAAAAAAGCGTGATACAGAGGATGTCGTAATCCAGAGACTATTCGTCAAGCAGGGCAACCCCAACCAACTAACTCCATTCCTGCGTCTGACCCTAGATTTTAGCCCGAGCCGCAGTGAGATGCTGAGCTTTGCTTTACCAGGAGTCATTTCAACCATTTTCGTTTTGATATTGGGGTGCTTTGTCATCGTGATTCTGGTGAGGCATTTGTCTTTTCATAGTATGAAAACGAGTTTCATCAACAACATGACGCATGAGCTCAAGACTCCTGTCAGCTCGATTAAGCTCGCTTCAAGCCGTCTACGAGAACAGGAAATCATTGAGAATCCCGATAAACGCCGCCGATTCATCTCGATCATTGAGCACGAAACGGGGCGTATGCAGCTGCTCATCGACAAAGTATTGCAGTTCTCTGTTTTGGATAGTAAAACAGACCCGATGCCACTCAAAGAGCTTGAGCTCAATGAGATTTTGCTTCCTGTTGCCGAGATTTATACAGCTCATGCACAGAATAAAGGCGGAGACCTGACTCTAGACCTAGAAGCCTACGATACTTGGATTAAGGCAAATCGGGTACATTTGACCAACGTCATATTCAATTTGCTAGACAACTCGGTCAAGTATGCACATCCAGACCGTCCGTTGCAGCTGCGATTGGCTACGGAGAATGTCGAGTCCTACATCAAGATTGTCGTCGAGGATAATGGTATTGGTATTCCCAAGGAAAGCCTCAAGAAAGTCTTCGATCGCTACTATCGCGTCCCTACGGGGCATCGACACGACGTCAAAGGTTTCGGGCTAGGATTGGCTTATGTCGCATCTGTGATAAGACAATTCGACGGACGTATCTACGCGGAGAGTGGTTCCGAGGGGGGGACACGTATGGTCATCAAGCTTCCGGTAAGTAAAGGTGAAGCCTAGCAGATTGGATAGTTAGGGAGTCAAGAAAAGATATTTTGAACTAAAATCATAGAGTAAACTTATGGCAAATCAACTTAGAATTCTTCTCTGTGAGGATGAGGAGAACATAGGAAATATCCTAGTAGAGCTTCTAGAGAAGCACAACTTTGAGGTAGACCACTGCCGTGACGGCCAACAAGGCTGGGAGCACTTCCAGCAAAAAGATTACGATCTATGCCTGCTTGATGTCATGATGCCGCAGAAAGATGGCATGACACTCGCCAAGGAAATCAGATCCGTCAATAAATCGATGCCAGTTATCTTCTTGACGGCGATGGGTATGCGTGAGAATATCCTCGAGGGCTTCCATGCTGGTGCAGATGACTACATTACCAAGCCCTTCAATATGGAGGAGCTGGTGCTACGCATCGAAGCTCTACTTCGCCGTGCTGGCAATCTATCTCGTGATATTAACGAGCCTCAAGAGACGTATCAGCTCGGTAAGTACAGCTTCAATACAACTACCCAGCAGCTATCTCTAGGCGAGCATGTTATCCGTCTAACAACCAAAGAGAGCGAGCTCCTAACTCTGCTCTGCCAGTTTGCTAATAAAACGCTCGAGCGTAGCCATGCTCTAAGAGAGATTTGGGGCATTACGGAGACCCAAGTAGATCCAGAGCACGCTTTCTCACAGCGCAGTATGGATGTCTACGTAACTAAACTGCGTCGTATGCTCGATCTCGACCCAACAATTGAGATTAAGAATGTACACGGCAAGGGCTACAAGCTCGTAATACCTCCTGTACGCAAGCGCAAATAACCATTAGATTGCTTATGAACTAGGACTGTCATAGTGACTGAGATAAGGTTGCTAGAGCAGTCCTGTTTTTCTTTTCATCAATAAATTGTATAGGACTATGAAGAAGTCTATGCTGCTCCTTACGGGGCTACTCAGCCTATGGGGGCTCAGTGCTCAGGAGTATAAGACCCTCCAGCAGACAGATCCTGCGGGTTACAAGTACGAGATTGTTACCGACGATCCCACTCACACTCGTGTCTACACGTTAGCCAATGGGCTGACGGTCTATCTGAGTCGCAACCCCAAGACACCACGCATCCAGACCTATATCCCCGTGCGTGCTGGCTCCAACCACGACCCCGCGGACAACACAGGTCTGGCTCACTACCTAGAGCATATGCTCTTCAAGGGGACGAGCCGTCTAGGAGCTCTCGACTGGGACAAAGAGCGTGTAGAGCTCAAGAAAATCAGCGATCTCTATGAGCTACACAAGGCTACTAGCGATAGTCTAGAGCGTCGTCGTATCTATCACCAGATCGACTCTATCTCCACGATTGCGGCAGGATACGTCTCGGCCAATGAGTATGACCGCCTGACCACCTCGATTGGAGCGCAAGGGACGAATGCCCACACTTGGGTCGAGGAAACTGTCTATAAAAATGATATCCCAGCCAATGAGCTAGAGCGCTGGCTACAGATCGAGAGTGAGCGATTCGGCGAACTCGTGCTACGCCTCTTCCATACGGAAATCGAAGCGGTGTACGAGGAGTTCAACATGGGACAAGACCGCATCAGCAGTCGCGTCTTCGAGCAGATGGGTAAGGCGCTCTTCCCAACGCACCCTTACGGACAGCAGACCACTATCGGTACGAGTGAGCATCTCAAGTCGCCTTCGCTCCAGGCCATTGAGCGTTATTTCCACAAGTACTACGTCCCCAATAATTATGCTATCGTGCTCGTGGGTGATCTAGATTACGACAAGACCATTGCCTTAGTGGACAAGTACTTTGGCAAGAAGCCTGCTAAGCCACTGGTGCACCCTAAGTTCCCTCGTGAGCAACCTATCGCCAAGGCGCAGACCTACGATGTGTATAGTAAAGACCCCGAGTACCTCTTTCTATCCTACCGCCTAGACGGTGGTACGGGCTCTATGGATGCCGCCTATCTGACCCTAGTGGATATGATCCTTGCCAATGGTCAGGCGGGATTAATCGATCTAGATCTCAATCAAGCTCAGCTCGTGATGCAGGCTGGCTCATCTCCTATGATTCACAAGGAGTATAGCGTTCATCAGCTCTTCGGGATGCCCAAGCAAGGCCAGACTCTAGAGCAGGTACGTGAGTTGCTCTTGGCTCAAATCGAGCGTATCAAGCGAGGAGACTTCCCCGAGTGGCTCATTGAGGCGACCATCAACGATCTAGAGCTGCAGAAGATTCGCGCTACGACCGATGCCAATAGCGTCGCCACAGAGCACTATACGGCCTTCATCCACGGACAGAAGTGGGGCGATCGCCTTCGATTCATTCAGGATCTACGCAAGATCAAGAAGAGCGACCTCGTGGCTTTCGTCAAGAAGCACTATGGCGATAACCACATCACCGTTTACAAACGCATCGGCGAAAACAAGGATCTAATCCGAGTGCAGAACCCAGGCATTACACCCCTTGAGCTAGATCGTAGCAAAATGTCTTCTTTCGGCAGGGAGCTACTTGCCCAGCAAGCGCCAAGACTCAATCCGCTCTATATTGACTACAAGAAGGAAATCAAGCGCACGAAGATCGGTAAGCAGAGCATTGAGTACATCATCAATCCAGACAACGATCTATTTGAGCTGACCTATCTATTCGATATGGGGCAGTACAACGATAAGAAGCTCGACCTTGCTATTCAATATCTCGAGCTACTTGGTACCGACAAGCTCACGCCGCAGCAGATTCGTCAGGAGTTCTATAAGCTCGGCGTTAGCTACTCGGTTCGTTCTATGGGAGAGCGGATGCAGATTACCCTTACGGGGCTCAAGCGCAATATGGACGCAGGGATTCGCTTGCTTGAGGAGCTGATGCGTAGCGTTAAGCCCGATCAGGCTATTCTGGACGAGTACATTGCTCAGCGCATCAAGGCTCGCGAAGACAACAAGAAGAGTAGCCAAGCAATCTTCCGTGCCGAAGTGAGCTATGCGATGTACGGAGAGCATTCGCCACAGCGAGACATCATCCCTACGAGCGAGCTCAAGCAGATTAAGGCTGCAGAGCTGACGAACCTCATCAAGGGACTCATGGGCTATAAGCACCGTGTCTTCTATTATGGCAACGATTTGGATGGGATGAAGAAGTCGCTCAAGCGTTACCATAAGTTTGGCTCTAAGGATTACCCCAAGGCCACCATCTATGAGCAGCAGCCTACTGGAGGCTCGATTTACTATGCCGACTATGATATGGTACAGGCACAGATGATGATGCTCCGCCGTGTAGCCAAGTACGATGCCAAGGAAATGGCGCTCACATCTGTCTTCAATGCCTACTTCGGTGGTGGGATGTCATCTATCGTCTTCCAAGAAATCCGCGAGGCTAAGAGTCTGGCATACTCTGCATATGCCTATTATGGAGGAGCTCGAAAGCTTGGGGAATACAACTATATACAAGCGTTCATCGGTACGCAGGCTAATAAGCTCACCGAGGCCTTCAATGCCATGGAGGGGCTGGTGCAGAATATGCCCCAGGCGGAGAAGAATTTCGAGACAGCTAAGGAATCCGTACTTCGAGACATCGAGAGCGAGCGCATCACACGTCAAGATATTTTCTGGCAATACGAGTCGCTCAAGCGTTTAGGTATCGACAACGATATGCGACGCCAGGTGTACGACGAGGTTAAGAAGATGACGTTGGCAGACCTAGTTGCGTTCTTCAACAAGTCCGTCAAGGGTAGTGACTATACTTATGTGCTCATTGGTCGAGAGTCCGATCTGCCACTAGACTTCATGAAGAAGTATGGGCAGGTCAAGAAGCTAGATGTAGACTATCTCTTCAACGACAAGTAAGCGGTGTCTCATAATGCACAAACTGTGGTGTTGCTTGCGACATTTGCTCCGCACGGACTTCGTCGTCGGCTTCGGTCACACACTCTAGTGTGCTCCCTTTAGACTCAGTCTTAGCACCTTACATTTTGCGCATTCTGAGATGCCTTAAACGGCTGCCGCAAAAGTGAACTTTGCTACAGCCCCAATCTTGCAAAAGCAATCGGAGGCAATCGCTCCATCGTGAGTGGTTGCCTCTGATTGTTTTTTGTATAGGCGGCAGACTTGCGAACAACCATATATGGCAAGATGCTGTTATATTTGTAAAACAATTTGATAATTAACGACAGTATGAACAATCAAAATTATTATCCAGAAGGGGCTAGCTCGGGAAGATATATCTACGAGCAAGATGCGATCGTGATGGAGCGCTCACTGATCCAGCGCGTATTTCTGTGGATGACTATGGGGCTATCAATCACGGGGCTAACGGCTCTGCTGACGTACAATAGTTCGTTTTTCTACGATGTGATGAGCAATAATATCCTCTTCTGGGGATTGATGCTCGCCGAGCTAGGGATTGTGTTTTATCTCAGCTCACGTGTGATGAAGATGAGCTTCATGACCGCTACGGCTCTCTTTGGGGTTTACTCCGTGCTCAACGGCATCACGCTTAGCTTCATCTTTGCCGTCTATACGATGCAGTCCATCTCGACGACCTTCTTCGTTACGGCTGGTACGTTCGCAGCAATGGCCGCAATTGGCTATACGACCAAGCGTGATCTATCTAAGATGGGTAGCATCTTGCTGATGGCACTCATCGGGCTGATTATCGCTACGGTGGTCAATCTCTTTCTGAAAAATTCTATGTTTGAGCTCGTTATTTCGGGTATCGGCGTGCTGATCTTCACTGGGCTAACGGCCTACGATACACAGAAGATTAAGCTGATGCTGCGTCAAGCAGAAGACGGAGAGGTGGCCAAGAAGCTCTCTGTGATAGGGGCTCTAACCCTCTATCTCGACTTCATTAACCTCTTCCTATACCTGCTTCGCTTCTTAGGCTCACGCAACGAATAGGAAAACCCTTAGAGTTTAATCTGCAAGGGGGCTGTGTCAAAATCGAATTTTGATACAGCCCCTTTTAGGTGTTTCAGAATGCACAACTCTGATGTTTCTAGATAACACGAGCAATGTTATTTGATAAGTGAGCTTAGCGAAGTGACCGTAGCCTTTGGGCAACTTCTCTACGCCTTGGATAATACTTTAGAGCAAACTTAGCTCTATGTAGAGATAGTCTTGCTCTATGTAGAGAT
>JAUMYV010000015.1 GCA_030528445.1 Porphyromonadaceae bacterium
GGAAAAATCTCTAATGACCGCCATTAGAAACTCATCCTAATGACATTTCTGGGTTGATGACGTTGGGGATGCCAGCCTTATCGAGTATGGCTTTGGCCTGACGGCTACGATTGCCACTGCGACAGAAGACCAAGATGCCTTTCTTCCCCTTAAATTCCTCTAGTCGGCTCCCGATTGTGCTCAAGGGTATATTCACCGCGCCAGATACACTGCCCGCCGCGAACTCCTCAGGCGTGCGTACGTCTACGAGCATAGCACCATATTTGAGCGCACTATTGAGGTCGATGATGTGCGCCTCATCTTGCTTGTTGTCTTTCTTTTGCTCCTTGGGCTCCTGCTTGGGCTGTTCCGGCTGCTCAATCTGCCTAGATTCTGGAGAGGCAGTTGGAGGCATTTTGTCGGTGCAGCTCATCACCGTAAGGGCAAATACCAATAGGAGGGGTCTTCCCCCGAGTGTCTTCATACTCATTTCGTTCTTTTTTATTTGGTTAAATGTTTTTTTAATCAGTACAAGACTTCTAGGATAAAAGATTGTGCGCAAATAGTAAGGTTCCCTCCGTTTTTCTTGCCTTATGGGTATCCGACATGGGTCTCATTAGGTAGTAGCGAGTGCCCACCTATCGCCAATTTGCTGGGATACGAGGAAGTTAGTATCTTTGCAGGAGCAAACTATGGGGATGAATTGGCTTTGACAGCGCGACGAAGTGGTTTGTAAGCATGTAGTGCGTGGGTGCCCAGCACTATAATCTCGGACATCGAACAATTTAGTTGGCGAAAACAATTACGCTCTTGCTGCGTAGTCGAAGAATAGTAGACTAACCGCTTAATCGCTGCATGGATGCGGCGACAAGACATCACTCAGGGAGCCCCCGTCCCGAGGCGATCTGATTATAGTGGTGCCGGAAATTCGGGAATCGCTCACGAGACGCCCTCTGTCGTGAGTCAGATTAAGAGGGATAAGGAGTTTGGCTGGCCGTTTCTGCCGCACCCGACTCTCGAAAATCTCAAGAGAAACTAAACATGTAGAAAGCAAATTAGTTCCGTGTTTGGACCGGGGTTCAACCCCCCGCATCTCCACACAAATCAAGGGGCAGCGTCAATAATTGTGGCGCTGCCTCTCTTGTGAAGATAGGTTTGGTTCAACTAAAATGGCGTTAGTTTGATGTAAGTCTATGCCCTTTTCTCTGTTTTTCATCACATGTTTTAGATCGAGAGAAGGGGGAGGGGCTCAAGCGATTGGTAGGCAGTCTCCACCCTGTGGATTGGCGTAAAAGTTGAGGGGGATTGAGGTTTCGTATTTTCGATTTGCTCAATCAGGGTTGAACGACTGTGTAGGGAAGCTAACTGGGTGAGACTTTTTTTTGTTAAATTTGCCTTGAGAGAAATTGAAAGGGTTATACCCCAGATGTCTAATTAAATCTAAACGCATTTCATTATGAAAAGAGAACGCTACTTATTAGGCTTGGTGCTGCTTAGCTGCTTGCTACTTTGTTTCCCTTGCCAGATGACCGCGCAACACAGGGTCACCATGACCACTGCTCACAAGGTCGGAGACCTACTCGACCGAGACGACTTTTGGGTCAACGAAGGAGTGGAGGGTGATTATACCATTGACGGACTCACGAAGATTAACTCCACGAAGCATCGTATTGACAAGCAAGATATCGTAATCACTGGGGTAATCAAGAAGCTGAACTGTGGAGACATCAAACTGACCAAACTAGACGTCTCTGGAGCTCCAGAACTTGTTGAGCTAGACTGCCGAGGTAATCAGCTTAGCTCGCTGGAGGTTAGAAACAATACTAAGCTACACTATTTGGCATGCGGGCAGAAAGGGTTGAGATCCATAGACCTCAGTACGCTTAGCGAGCTTAGCTTCTTTAACTGCTCTAGAAGTCCTATCTCCCAACTTGATCTGAAAAACAACACCAAGCTGAAGAGCCTCTACGCTTTCGAGTGCGAACTCTCCAATCTAGATCTATCTTCGCTGAAGCTACTGGCTACCCTCTACTGCAATGGGAATAAGCTGACCAAGCTAGATGTGTCGGCCAATCCAAATCTAGAGAATCTTATCTGTGGAAATAACCAGATTAAGAATTTGGATCTGACTAAGAATGACAAACTGGGCTTATTGAGCTGTACTACGAATGGTTTGGAGCGACTCCTCCTATCCAACAGAGCTTTTGCTCTGCAAGGTCTCAATATCTCTAGTAATAAATTGAATAAAGAGGCGGTAATGGCTTTCATCAAGAGCCTACCGATGCAGCAGGGACACAGTACCAAGATGGCCGTAGTCAACACGGAGGACCCCGATGAGATGAATGTCTTCACGAGTCTGCATGTGCTGATGATGTCGCTCAAGGGTTGGAGCGCTTGGGACTTCAAAGGAGGGCTCAACGAGGAGCAGTACGCAGGTCAAAAAGATGATACGCCCTACATCATCCTGCAGGCAAGTAGTACACCTGCCAAAATTGAAACTCTAGAACTTGATGCTACAGGAGATATTCACCGTATTGGGGTCAATGATGAAGGAACTAGCATAGAGGTCAAGTATGCCATGCTAGCAGGGAAAATCAAGGGGCTCAAGGTCAAGGGTGCCCGGTTAGCAGGATTGGATCTGTCTCATAATCCTATGCTGGAGCGTATGGACTGTAGCAATAATAAGATTACGGAGCTCAATCTCTCGGCATCTACACAGCTCAAGGAACTTATCTGTTCGCACAATCACCTGCGTCAAATCGATGTCAAGCCTCTTGCCAAGCTAGAGGTATTGGAGTGCGCGAGCAACCAGCTCTCGGCACTTGGTCTAGAGAATAACTTGGAGCTAAAGAAGCTACGCTATGAGGATAATCAGATCCGGCACCTCGACCTATCAAAGCAATCTAAGCTCAGGTATCTGCAGAACTATCAGAACGCGATCGATCTCGCCGCTATGACGGCACTTGTCGATCAGCTCCCTCTGGTCAATGCCCCAGAGGAGGGGCTTCTGTGTCCTGTTCAGGTCAAGGGGCGCAATGCCTTCAACGAAGAGCTCCACAGTAAGGCTCGAGCCAAGGGCTGGCGTGTGGTGATGGCCGATGAGCAGGGTAAGCACAAGCAATACACCTCTACCGAGAGCATTGAGGCGGCCATACTCAGAGTGCAATATGATCCAGCTCATAGCCTGCTACAAATCTCTGGTGGCACTCCCAATGGCGTAGTGAGTGTCTGCACGATGGACGGACGTCGGCTAGCTCATGGCCACTTCGATGCCTATGGGTATTGGTCTTCGTCCCTCTCTGCTGGCCTCGACCTGCAGCACTGCATCGTCAGAGCAGGCCATCAGACGCTCAAGATAGCCACACAGTAGTATAGGGTTACAAGCGTCTAGAAACAAAAAAGGCCAAGCCGCCTGCGGTGTATGAGGTGCGACTGACACCATACACCGCAGGCGGCTTGACCCTTTCTTATGGGCTATTTTCTCGTTGTAGTTAGATGGCTAGGGTAGGCGTTTGTAAGATTGGGCATCTTCGTAGTGTATCAAATTGTGTATCTTTGACGTTTGTATATTCGTGTGCTGGATGGAGATTCATTTGTCTAGACACAAAGTGGAATAGAACCAAAGATGCAAATCAAGATAATGAACTATAAATCAGCTTGTCCCTTAGTAGCTTGGCTCTTGATCGCTCTGTCTTGGGTACAGCTGCAGGGTCAGGAGATTTCGCCTGAGGAGCGTCGGCTCAAGGCGGAGACCTACTTCTACCAAGGTATCATGGAACAGAATAGGGGAGAGGGTGCAGCCGCACAGGCTCTATTGGCCTACAGCTATCGTCTCTGGCCTGAGAGTGCGGAGACGGCCTATGCTCTCGGGCAGTGCTATGCTCGCCAGCGCGACTATGAGAAGACCTTGGAGATGTTTAGTTTGGCTTATCGAGCAGACTCAACTAGACGTGAGTACTTCGAGTCTCTAGTCTCGACCTATACATGGGGAGAAAATAAGGAGGCTGCACGTGCACTACTAGAGCAGTGGGTCAAGAATAATCCCGAGGATGAGGACATCCTGCAGTACCTGGCTCGGACGTATTTTTCCTCTGGTGACTACGACAAGGCTATTGGTCTGTACGGCAAGCTCCAGGAGGGTGAGACTAGCTACCCGAGATATGCTCGTTTAGGCGAGATTAAGGCCGCGCTCTACGAGGCAGCGGGGAACTTGCCTCGAGCTGAGGCTCAGTATAGAGCTACGATTAAGGCTTTCCCCGACGAAGTGGAAGCTAAGGTCGCACTCATTGGATGGCTCTATAAGCAGGAGCGATTTGCCGATGCGGAGCCTATACTTACCCAGCTCAAGGCGGAGGCTTACTCTCGGCAGCAGCTTCGTCCGCTCATGATCCAATATCATCTAGGGCTTAAGCAGAAAGACCTCGCCTTAGGATTGCTCAAGGAGCACCTAGAGGATATGCAGATTTCGGCAGAGGACAAGGCAATTCGATGGTATCAGTTTATCCTAAGCCAGAGGGTAGGAGAGCAGTTGCCCACCGAGTATAATACCTATCTAGCCCGAATCGCAGAGTTACATCCCGATGAGCCAAGTGCTAAGTTTACTTATGCACAGGTGCTTCGTCTGCAAGGGAGGTTTAGAGAGGCGATTGGGGTAGTTCGTCCGCTTTGCCGCATCACACCAGAGGATCCCGAGGTTTGGAATTCACTCATCGGCGATGCGATTAGTCTTGAGGATAGTGAGCTTGTGTTTGAGCTGTGCCGAGAGGCGCTTGAGTTCATACAAACAGATTGGCGCTATTATTTCTACGCAAGCATTGGTCTGTATACAAGTGGCAAGACTAATGAGGCAGTTGATCTCCTCAAGAGTGGCTTGGCGCACATCCCCGAGAGCGAAGGACAGGGGCGTTCGCAGCTATATGCCCAGATCGGAGACATCTACAGCGAGCAGAAGCAAATCAAAGAAACGTTTGAGTACTACGAACTGGCTCTGCAGGCCGATCCCGATAATGTGAGTGTGCTGAATAACTATGCCTATTTTCTGGCCGAACGTGATCAGGATTTGGATAAGGCAGAGCGTATGGCAGCTCGAGGATTTAAGCTCAATGGTGATAACCTCAATATGGTCGATACGTATGCTTGGGTATTCTACAAGCGAGGGAACTACACGCTCGCCAAGTTGTATCAGACTAAGGCAATTGACCTAGCAGGTGATGAGGCAACGGGTGTCCTCTACGAGCATCTTGGAGACATCGAGTTCGCTCAGCAGGAGCACGAGGCTGCTAGAGAGGCCTGGCAGAAAGCCATTGAGCTGTACGAGCGAGAAGCCCAACGTGCCGACGCCTCCGAGCCCAAAGTCAAGGCCAAGAAGCAGGCCGAAGAGCTCCGCAAGCGCCTCACAAAAGCAAATAAGTAGAAGAAATGAAGATAGGCATAGACTATAAACCTCGAGTACTTTGGCGCATAGCCACGCTGTTATGTCTCATCAGCTTGGCAGTCTCGTGTGGTACGACTAGGCAAGCGAGCGTCGGCACTCCAGGTATGGAGCAGAGCGAGCAAGATCGCTATCGGGCGACTCTAGAGCAGCTACAGCGTGAGCGCACGGGTTGGCGAGCCATTAAGGCTACGATTAGAGGCGAGATAGAGGTCAAGGGTAAGGCGTTCTCCGCGCGAATCAACTTAGTCGCTACCAAGGGACAGGGGATTAGGCTTTCGGTTATGCCCTTCCCCTTAGTTGAGGTGCTTCGTCTTTGGTTCACTCCAGAGGGCGTAACGGTCGTGGATCTCATCAACGGACGTTATGCACAAGAGAGCTATCAGGTTTTTGCGCAGCATCTAGGGTTTGAGCTAAGCTACGACCAGATGGAGGCACTACTGCTCGGGCAGATTTTCCTCCCTGGGAGTTCTCGAATGGATGATGAAGCTCTACGCAGTCTAACGTACCAGCCGACAACAGCGGGTAAGGCGACGCTTGTCGGCAAAACGCAGAGATTTCGCTATGAGTTTGGCATATCGGAGGCATACGAGTTGGCTAACTTCGTCGTGTATGGCGCCAGAGGTACTCAGCTCTTTGCAGTTCGCTATCAAGACCGCGAACTACTTTCGACGCAGACGACCATGCCTCGCACCACCGAACTAACTGTATTCCGTGAACCCAATGGAGCGCATACTCCTATTCTTGGGCGTTTGCAGCTAGATTGGAGTAAGATCGGCGTGGTGGATGAGCCCGACGTGGAGGCACTGGTGCCCCGTATTCGTCAGGGCTATGAGCGTATCTCCCTGCAGGACATTGTCAAACTAGTCAATGCTCTATAGGGCTAAAGGATCGAACTGTATGAGACGATGGATTTACATTCTGATGTGCGTGGTCTGCTTGGTAGGTGCGACCGATGCTCAGAAGGCTAAGAAAAGTAAGCAGCTCCGCAGACTTGAGACGCAGCGCCAGAGCGTCCTCAACAAGATTAAGCACACCGACCAAGAGCTCAGGCGAATCAAAAAAAATACCGAGCAGGAGCAGAAGCGTCTCAAGCTCGTGCGTCAGCAGGTGAGTCAGCGTAAGGAAGTCATCGGCATCCTCGGTAGCGAAATATCTGCTCTGCAGATGCAGATCGATTCGCTTGGGATTCACATTCGGCATTTGAGCTCACGAGAGGCGACGCTGCTGCAGCAATATGCAGGTAGCCTTAGGGCGCTCCAGCATGATTTGCCACAGACCGATCGGTTGCTCTTTTTGCTTTCGTCGCGGAGCTTCGACGAGGCTTATCAGCGACAGCGCTTCCTTGGTCAGTATGCCCGAGCCAATCAAAAAATTGTCCGTGAGCTCAAACTAACTCGTCAGGGGATTGAGCAGACGCAGCGCACGATCAACGACAACCAAAACGAAAAGAAACAGCTCCTAGCCCTCAGAGATAATGAGAAGAGAGAACTCGAGCGCGAAGAAGGCAAGCGACAAGCGAATGTGCAGACTCTCAAAGGGCAGGAGAAGAAGCTCGCCCAGCAGCTGGAGCAACAACGCAAGCAAGCACAGAAGCTAGAGCATCAGATTCAAGCGCAGATCGCCGCTGAGATCGCTCGCGCCGAAGAGGAAGCGCGCAAACAACAGGCACGCCGAGAGGCTAGAGCTAGAGCCCGTCGCCAAGCACAGGAAGAAGCAAGAAAAGCAGCCGAAGCTAAAGCAGCCAAAGGCTCTAAGACCCGTACCAAACCAGAGCCTAAACCAACACCAGAGCCAGAGGCAGACGAAGCGCCCGAGACGGAGCGTAGATCAGCTATAGCAGGTGGGTACGCGATGAACGCGGAGGAGCGCAAGCTCTCTGGTAGCTTTGCCCAAAATAGAGGACGCCTGCCAATGCCAGTGCGCGGACGCTACGATCTGCTACGTCGCTTCGGACGTCAGCAGCACGCCTCTCTGAAGCGTGTAGAGGTCGTGAGCGGAGGAATCGACCTCAAGGCACATGGCGATAAGCACGCCTATGCAGTCTTCTCGGGCATCGTCAGCAGTGTCTTCGAGACTCCGGGCTATAGACACAGCATCATCATCCGTCATGGCAACTACCTCACTGTTTACGCGAATCTTGCATCTGTATCGGTGCATGTAGGCCAGAGGGTAAGCACAGGGCATAAGCTCGGGACGATCGACTCCTCCTCTGGCTCGGATAGGGCGAGCGTCCTGCACTTCCAGCTCTGGCACGAAAGAATAAAACAAGATCCGCTTCCATGGCTCAAGAGATAATTGCCACCGTAGGAGCCTTCGATGGCATTCATCTTGGGCATAGAGCCCTCCTGAATCAACTTAGAGATTTGTCCGAGGTACTTGGCTTAGTCCCCGTTGTCTTTACTTTTTCGCCTCATCCCGCCGAGATGCTACGGCCAGAGCTAGCGCCACCTCATTTGGCTCCATTGGAGCAAAATGTTGAGTTGCTTAGACGCTATGGAGTCGAGCGTGTGGAGATCCTCGCTTTCACGCCCGAGCTAGCTTCACGCTCGGCCGAGGAGTTTATGCTCGAGCTGCGAGATCGCTATGGCCTCAAGGCTCTGCTCGTCGGCTACGATCATCAGTTTGGTCGAGGAGCTAACTTGACCTACGAAGACTACGAAGCCATCGGGCGCCGCCTTGGTATCACCCTCTACCAGGGTAGCTCCTTGCGGATAGACGACGCACCCGTTAGCTCTAGCCGAATTCGTCAGCTTCTCGGTGCTGGGAAGACTAGAGAAGCAAATGCTATGCTAGGCTATACCTATCGCTTCTCTGGGCAAGTCGTTGGAGGCATGCGCATCGGGCGAACTATGGGGTATCCTACTGCAAACATTCGACCAGACGACCCGCGCCAGCTCATCCCTGCTGATGGAGTCTATGCGGTACGCGTGAGGATTGCACAATGTATGCACACAGGGATGCTCTACATAGGTAAGCGCCCGACGCTTGACGGTGCCGAACGGACGATAGAGGTCAATATCTTCGACCTGTCGGCTGATCTCTACGCGCAGCGCTTGGAGCTACACCTGGAGACATACGTTCGCCCCGACTGCAAATTTCCCTCTCTGGAGGCTCTGCAGGATCAGATTGCCCGCGATGAGCAGTTCGTACGCGCCTACTTTGCCTCTTGATTAAGTACGTCAAAGACCGCTCACATCGTAGAGATACCCTAGGGGCTGTGCCGAGAGTCTGGCGCAGCCCCTAGATTCTATAGTTCTAATAGCTAACGTCGATAATGGTAGTCGATGCCGAAGAGTGCACCTGCGAAGGTCATTACCTCTCCGTAGGCTACCAGTACGCTTGGCTCAATACCTCCCGTAGGAGGGGCAAAGAACCCTGCGAAGAGTAAGACCATCCCCAAAGCGGCCAAGATGAAGGCGAGGATAATCTGCGGGCTTATGTTTGGTCTGTGCTCCATAAGTGGATCTTGCTACAGGTTCGCGTACTCCCCTCGGGCGTCGAAGCAGGGGCATACCTTAATCCATTCATTCGGCTCGATTACCCCGTCTGCATTACGGTCTGGGCTCAGGTCTCTGTGCCCGACAATCTCCGCTCTCGGATAGCTTTGTCGTAGCCTGCCTAGGAGCTCGACTAAGCAGGCGCGTTGCTCTGGTGTACGTGTGTCGGCTGGCCGACCGAAGGCATCTAGTCCGCCCTCGTAGCAGACGCCGATGCTACAGCGGTTGTAGCCTAGAGCATGTGCTCCAGATCGAGAGAGCGGACGCATCGCCTTGGTCGAGCCGTCGCGTCGGATGTAGAAGTGATACCCAGCACCGTCGAAGCCTCTAGAGCGATGATCTCGATCTAGCTGAGTAGCCGAATAGGCCTGCGTACTACGCGTAGCCGAGCAGTGTATGACGATATATCTGATTGCTTTCTTATCCATACCTCAATTTCTTTTGTGTTTTGTCCTCTGTGTGATTTTTGATTTCTGTAGGTGGTGTTGCTACACTAATGGCTTACCTGCGCCTGGTGTAGTGTATGAGCATCAGCAATAGGAGTGTGAGTGCCAGTGGTGTGTAGCCAATCCATCGAGATCTGCCTGATTTTTGGGTCTCCCTGGTTACGATCTTATGGCTAATCTGCTCTCGTCTTGTATCCGACTTGTGCCGATGCATCTGGTGTGCTTGGCTCGATATGAGCTGTCTACTCCGCCGATGAATCCCGACGATTCGCCGCGTAGGATGAGCCATCTGTGATGTTTGTACCTCTTCGTAGACCTCTAGCCACTCGTCTCTGAGTAGGCTATCCATGCTGGCTGTCGCTACCGATCCGTCCTCCCTCTGGCTCTCCTCCCTCTGCCACTCGGTCTGCTGCTCTAGGTGTAGCCGTCGCCGACTAGCACAGCCAGAGAGCAGACCGAGTAGATAGAGTAGGATGCCTAGACTGATGATGATCCTAGGCATAGCTAGCTAGGGTATGGTTAGAGACCTGCCTCTGGTCCCTCCGAGCCTCCAGAGTGCGTATCGCCACCGCCCTCGGCTTGACCGCTTGGCTTATCTGCCCTGGGCTTCTCTCCCTCGCTATGGCGCTGTACGGAGGCGGAGAGTAGGCTTTCGCGGATAAGTGCTCCCGGAGTGAATGTTACCCTGATTCGGCGAATGTCCTGTGCCTTGAAATCCTCTGCCTTCTCTGCAGCCTTGCTACGTAGCCCGATGCGCATACGCCCGAGGTCTCCTAGGCTGACGCGACGCCCTGCGACCAGTTCGATAGCTAGTAGCTGAGTTAGGGTTAGTAGCACCGAGCGCACGTCTCCCTCGCTGATTGCAGAGATCTTGGAGATCAGCTTCTGGAGCTGTTCGATACTCGTCTCGCCATTGCTTATGGGCATAGCGTAGAAAACCGTCTTCTTGCCGTCCTTTGTCGCAAACGTCTGCTTGCGTACCTTATAACTGATAGACATAATAAAATAGATTTGAATAAATTGAATAGAATAAAAGTTAAATACTCACCTGTCTTCTAGGCGAACTCTCCTGTAAGGATAGGAGCTTATGCTCCGTAGCGCGCTTGGGTTCCTCCCTTCCGACACAACAAAGGTATGATAGGCTCTCGGGGCCATCTGATCATTTCGTTGCACAGCGGTACACTTCGGGGTATTGATGTCTATTCGTCTCTAAGTTCTACCAATTTTTGTGGCGAAATCATGCCGTTGATGTACCGATTGGGGAGTGGGTGCATCGTGTGTCGCATGGATACTGGGCGATGTCTGGTAGATATTGGGCGATGTCTAGTAGATTGGGCTAGGATTATACACAGAATCGCCCCTATAGCCCACGGAGAGCTACAGGGGCGATTCCCTTATCCAACCTAGTCTTTGAATTTTGCGCTGATGAACTCGCGGTTCAGGCGAGCGATATTGCTGATGGAGATATTCTTGGGGCACTCCACTTCGCAGGCGCGTGTATTCGTACAGTTACCGAAGCCTAGCTCGTCCATCTTGGCGACCATAGCCTTGGCACGGCGAGCAGCCTCTACCTTACCCTGTGGTAGGAGGGCTAGCTGGCTAACCTTAGCCGATACGAAGAGCATCGCAGATCCATTCTTGCAAGCAGCGGCACAAGCACCACAGCCGATACAAGCAGCGGCATCCATAGCCATATCGGCATCCTTCTTGGGAATAGGAATAGCGTTGGCATCGGGTACACCCCCAGTATTCACCGACACGAAACCACCAGCTTGGATGATCTTGTCGTAGGCGGTACGGTCTACCATGAGGTCGCGGATCACGGGGAACCCAGCCGAACGCCATGGCTCTACCGTGATGGTGTCGCCATCATCGAAGCGACGCATATGTAGCTGACAGGTCGTGATGCTATCGTCTGGCCCGTGTGGGTGACCATTAATGTAGAGCGAACACATACCGCAGATACCCTCACGACAGTCATGGTCGAAAACAACGGGTTCTTTGCCTTGGCGGATGAGCTGCTCATTCAGTACGTCCATCATCTCAAGGAATGAGCTACCCTGCGAGATATTTTGCAGTTCGTAAGTCTCGAATGCCCCCTTAGCCTGAGGACCTCTCTGACGCCAAACTTTTACTTTGATGTTTATATTCTTGTCCATGAGTTTATTCAGTTAGGGCATTTAGTTCTTATAGTTACGCTGCTGACGCACTACGAATTCGTAGTCGAGTGGTTCCTTGTTCATGATTGGATCCTTGTCCTCGCCTTGGTATTCCCAGCAAGATACGTATGAGAATAGTTCGTCGTGGCGAAGAGCCTCACCCTCCTCAGTCTGGTGCTCCAGGCGGAAGTGACCACCACAGCTCTCCTCACGGTCGAGGGCGTCGTGGGCCATTAGCTCGCCGATCTCGATGAAGTCTGCTAGACGAAGTGCTTTCTCGAGCTCTACGTTGAGGTCGTTGGCTTCGCCAGGGATGCGCACGTCGCTCCAGAATTCCTTCTTGAGCTTCTTGAGGTCTTGGATAGCCTTCTCTAGACCAGCCTTCTCACGTCCCATACCTACGAAGTCCCACATGATGTGGCCGAGTTTCTTGTGTAGGCTGTCTACGCTCTGCTGACCCTTGATGCTCATCAGGCGAGCGATGCGATCCTTGATGCCCTGCTCAGCCTCGTCAAACTCCTTGCGGTCTGTGCTGAAGCGTGGTACTTGAATCTGGTCTGCCAAATAGTTCTGGATCGTGTAGGGGAGTACAAAGTAGCCGTCTGCCAAGCCCTGCATCAGAGCCGAAGCCCCTAGACGGTTGGCCCCGTGGTCGGAGAAGTTGGCCTCACCGATGGCGAATAGACCAGGGATAGAGGTCATCAGCTCGTAGTCTACCCAGATACCACCCATCGTGTAGTGGATAGCAGGGTAGATCATCATAGGTGTCTCGTAGGGGTTGTCGTTGGTGATCTTCTCGTACATCTGGAAGAGGTTGCCATAGCGAGCCTCTACTACATCCTTGCCTAGGCGCTGGATAGCAGATGAGAAGTCTAGGAATACGGCAAGACCTGTATTATTTACCCCATAGCCAGCATCGCAGCGCTCCTTGGCTGCACGGCTAGCTACGTCGCGTGGTACGAGGTTACCGAAGGCAGGGTAGCGGCGCTCTAGATAGTAGTCGCGATCCTCTTCCTTGATCTCCGTTGGGCGAATCTTGCCCTCCTGTAGCTTCTTGGCGTCCTCTAGTTTCTTAGGTACCCAGATACGTCCGTCGTTACGTAGAGACTCCGACATCAGCGTGAGCTTAGACTGGAACTCGCCGTGTACGGGGATACAAGTTGGGTGGATCTGCGCCATACATGGGTTGGCGAAGTAAGCACCCTTCTTGTAGCACTGCCAAGCTGCAGAGCCGTTGGAGGCCATAGCGTTGGTTGAGAGGAAGAAGGCGTTGCCGTAGCCGCCAGTGCCGATGACTACGGCGTGAGCGGCGAAGCGCTCTATCTTACCCGTCACGAGGTTGCGCGCGATGATACCGCGAGCGCGACCATCGATGATTACTAGGTCGAGCATCTCGTAGCGTGTGTAGAGCTTCACGGCGCCCTTACCTACCTGGCGGCTAAGTGCAGAGTAAGCCCCAAGCAGGAGCTGCTGCCCCGTCTGGCCACGAGCGTAGAACGTACGCGATACCTGTGCGCCACCGAATGAGCGGTTGTCGAGCAGACCACCGTACTCACGAGCAAAAGGTACGCCCTGAGCCACGCACTGGTCGATGATTGAGTTGGCTACCTCGGCAAGGCGATAGACGTTGGCCTCACGAGCGCGGTAGTCACCACCTTTGATTGTATCGTAGAAGAGGCGATAGACAGAGTCGCCGTCGTTTTGATAGTTCTTGGCAGCGTTAATCCCCCCTTGAGCAGCGATGGAGTGTGCTCGGCGAGGAGAGTCTTGGATGCAGAAGTTTAGCACATTGAAGCCCATCTCACCAAGTGATGCAGCAGCCGAAGCCCCTGCCAGACCCGTACCCACCACGATCACATCTAGACGACGCTTATTGGCAGGGTTTACAAGCTTCTGATGATCCTTGTAGTTCGTCCACTTCTCGGCCAATGGGCCCTGTGGTATTTTGGAGTTTATCTTAGACATAATAGTCATGTATCTTTGGGTAAAACACTAAGTGAGCTTATGCAAATGGGCAGGACATGGTACCCGCGCAGAGAGACTGCACGAAGAAGTAAACCACCACGAGTCCGAAGCCTAGTACGAGCACGGTAGCGTAGATGTTGGAGATGGTCTCTAGGCGCTTGAGCCATGTGTTGTTGTTCCAGCCGATGGTGTGTATAGAGCTCCAGAAGCCGTGTGCTAGATGGAACCACAGAGCAGCAAGCCATACGAGATAGAGTACTACATACACTGGGTTGGAGAAGGTGTAGCGGATAAGGCCAGCTCCGTCAGTAGGCCCATTTACCCCTGCGATGCCAAGATCATGGATGTGCTGTAGCTCTGCTAGCTGCATCTTAGCCCAGAAGTTAAATAGGTGTAGACCAAGACCGAGGAGGACTACTACACCGAGTGCCATCATGTTTTGTGATGCCCACTCTACGCCCTTGGGTTTGTCTACCACGCCGTATGGGCTATTGCCACGAGCCTTGCGGTTCTGTACGGTCAGGATTAGGGCATAGATGATGTGTACAAGGAAGAGCAGTGCAAGCATCTTGGTTGCTACGAGTGCATACCAGTTTGCTCCTAGAAATTCACAGACCATGTTGTAACCTTCTTCCGAGAATAGAGCCACGAGGTTCATGGACATGTGGAAGGTCAGAAACAGGATCAACGCAAGACCAGAGATACTCATCACTAGCTTACGGCCAATCGAAGATTTAATTAACCACGACATAAACAACTATTTATTAAATTAAAGTTTATTCCAACACAAAACTCCTCTTTTAGCGCATTAGTAGAGCACATTAACCAAAGCACAATCTGACCTAACCGCTTTCCGAGGACAAAGATAAACCATTTAGGTATATATATGGTTATAAATAGCGAAAAAAAGATGCAATGACACGTGCTTGCTCCCCTAGATTAGGTATATTTTTGATTGACTGAACAAACTGAGTCCTGCTCAAATGAAATAAGCTAGGCCATACACACTAGATGTGTACAGCCTAGCTTCGTCATTGTATCGCCTCTTGGTATGTGCGTGAGAGCGATGGCTCTACGACACTTGGACAAGGGGCAATTACTTCTTCTTACCCTGGTTGGCTACAGCCTCCATGAGCTTCTTGATCTCCTCTGGGTCGCCTAGGAAGTAGTCCTTGACGAGGTTGAGGTCATCGTCGAACTCGAATACATAAGGAACCGCTGTTGGTAGGTTCAGGGCGATGATATCTTCGTCGCTGATGCCCTTGAGTACCTTGATGATACCACGTAGGCTATTGCCGTGAGCAGCTACTAGCACATCGTCATGCTCTAGAAGTGAGGGGAAGATGTTGTTTTGCCAGTAAGGGAGCGTACGATCTACACAGTGGCAGAGAGCCTCCGTTAGAGGTAGGTAGGCAGGTACGACGCCTGCATAGCGAGGGTCTGCGAATGGGCTACGCTCGTCTGCCTTCTCTAGAGGAGTAGGAGGTACATCGTAGCTACGACGCCAGATGAGTACCTGCTCGTCGCCATACTTCTCTGCAGTCTCGGCCTTGTTGAGCCCTTGGAGCATACCGTAGTGCTTCTCGTTGAGACGCCAGCTCTTCTCCACTGGGATCCAGTCGAGATCCATGATGTCGAGGATCTGGTTCAGCGTCTTGATGGCACGCTTGAGGTAAGACGTATAGGCCTTGCTGAAGCGGAAACCTTCCTTCTTGAGCAGTTCACCAGCCTTCTTGGCTTCCTCGACACCCTTCTCAGATAGATCTACATTGGTCCAACCGGTGAAGCGGTTTTCCTTGTTCCACACGCTTTCGCCGTGGCGGATCAGTACAATTCTCTTCATTTCTAATTATACGTTATGTGGTTATATCGATATAACTCGCTTATACAGACGCAAAGGTACTATTATTTTGGTGAATGGGCATAAGGCGAGCCGATTGCAGATTCGCCTGTGGCGATACATTTGTCTAGGTTTTGTGTTTGCTGGTAGGATTCTATCATATTTTGCAAATCCTTCCACAGGATAAGCAAAACCTGTTATTTGGAGGCTCTTTGCAGAGGTCTCTAGTAAATTATATTATATGGCATAGTTAAGGCTAGGCACAGCTACTACGAGCCTCTCGACCCACAGAGATGCACCTAGCCTCGGTAGCCAGTATCTGTCTTTTGCTTTGGTTAATGAAAGCCTATACTAGAGGTGTATAGGAGTGGAGTTTGTCCGACAGACTGGATGATACATCATGTCAAACCACACACCATTTCCAACCCCAAGCTCTAGCTCTATGGCTTGAGGCTTGGGGGCGTCTAAGTGCTGTCGCGTACAAACTTGTCTTGGAGCTATGAGCGAGGGAGTGCGTCCTCAAACAGAGTAGTAAGGTAGGTTATAGGTTGGATAATCATCAATCAGGACACGACGCCACTACCATGCATACACCCATCCGTACCCCAATGGTTATCGGGAGATACGTTAGTGGCAAAAAGTAGTCTGCTGTCATAAACACTACCCGGCTCTATGCTCGCAAGTCAATCAGTCCGCAACAGGGGAAGCATAGCCGCATCTGCATATCCAGCCTAGGCTCGTATGCACATCGAGTAGTACAGGTGCAGGAAGCACTCTGTAGGTACTGTGATGATTTCCGCGTCCAATCTTATTCCCGAGATTGTGGCATCATAGTCAAACAGCAGGTCTCCTGGCTTATCCGCGTAGCCTGATGCGTCTTCCCAGCTTGTGGCCAGTGACTTTCGTTGCATCAAGTTTACCACCCCCAGAGGAGTAGACGAATTTACAGTAGCGGGTACTGCTCCAGACTCTCACTGGATTCCCTTGCAAGGCTCACAAATGGCAAGCCTTTACTGCTTAACGCTGACAAAATTAAATAAACATTTCGATATAACAATTGATTACCTCTTTTTGTGCGTAATCCTTTGGAGAATATATGTGTCTTTGTGACTTAGATATCTCCTCGGTACTGGGGTTGATGCCAAACGTGAGATTTATATTTTAGACCAGATTTCAGCATGTTGATGAGAGAAATGCTTCGAGAGGGGCGAAAAACGGCAGATCGCGTATTCGGCCCCTAGGAGGCCCTACAGCGAGTCCGACCTCATTTTGGCACTTAGTCCCAGCCGTATGAAAATAATCGCTTAAAACGCATGTTTTATATTTTACTAATAATGAGCTAGATAAAATGGTATTTACTCCGATTTGATTGAAGCGAAGCCAAAATTTCAGAATTTGTCTGCACTAATCTTTTCGGATGTGTGTACACATCGTGGCGGATTAGTCCTACAATCCGAAAAAATCTCTCTGAGTTTTTTCCGAGAAGTTGGCCTTACTCCCCAAAGTGATCGAACAAATAAGTTCAATTTGGCAACAATTTATTTACACTCTTTAACCAAAAACGCGAAAAGTCGATTTCTAGAATCATTGGTGCTACAGGACGGGACTAGCTGGTCGCAAGGCAATTGATTTTGGTTTGTAGTGACGCCGCGTGCAGCGTCGCCGCCCCTCGGGCGGAACGAATCCGCAAGGCGATGGATTCTTTACCGCCGCGTGCAGTGAGTTACAGCCCGATGTGCATCAACAACGCGATACCTTGATTTGATCATTTGATCATGAAGATAGGACGGGATAGGCGTTTTGCATGCGTTGGTGTGATGATACCGTATAATATAATATGTATGGCGATCGAGATTTGTAGAGAGAATTAGCTGCACATGTGTGTAGCATCAGATGCCTACCTAGAGGATACTTTGTGTCGCTTGTTGGGTTTATCAGACTCTTTTTGGCACTTTTCTTGGTATTTAGTCTGTTCTAGCAACAATTTTATCAACTTTGGTTATATAGTAAGAAAATTTATTTTGGTGGTGTTGTGTAGGTAGATGATAATAAAATAGTCTATTTCTGAAGTTTGACTTACTTTTGTGGCCGCGTTTGCTATATTTGGATTACTATCCTAATTGATATTTGATGTCAAAAGCTTCGAATAAACAGTGATTTTTTATAATTATTAAACTATAGTAATGAGAGTACTGAAGCAATTTCTACTCATGATGCTGCTCGGGCTATTTGTGATTGATGGCCTAGATGCACAGGCAACTCGCAAGGTTGTGGGAGTAGTGAAAGATGACAAGGGAGAACCCTTGATCGGAGTGCAGGTAGTGCCTGTCGGAGCTACCCAAAATGGAGGTCTCACAGACCTTGATGGTAACTACAGTGTAGATGTACCTAAGTCAGTAACCCAGTTGAGCTTCTCTTACATAGGCTTTGCTACGCAGACTATTGCAATCAATGGACGTAGCAAGATCGATGTGGTGATGCGCGAAGACTCCAAGCAGCTGGAGGCTGTAGTGGTGACAGCGATGGGTATCGAGCGTAAGAGTAAGTCGCTCACATACGCTACACAGACCGTGAGCAATAAGGATCTGACCCGTGTGCAGGACGTTAACTTCGTCAATGCCCTACAGGGTAAGACTTCGGGTCTGACCATCACGCCCAACTCTGGTGGTGCTGGCGCGGCTTCTAAGATCCTACTGCGCGGTAACTCGTCCATTCAGGGTAAGAACGCTCCGCTCATCGTGGTAGATGGTATCCCTATGAGCAATGGAGTAGCCCAGCAGACTAGTGGTTACAATGTGGGCTATGCGGCAGTTAATGAGGGTAGCGACCCGCTCTCGACGATCAACCCAGACGATATTGCCTCGGTCAACATCCTCAAGGGGGCGAACGCTGCAGCTCTCTATGGTAGCGATGCGGCCAATGGTGTAATCGTCATCACAACTAAGAAAGGACGTGAAGGGGTGCTACGCGTAGACATTACTTCCAACTTCCAGCTAGAGTCCCCTATGATTCTGCCCGAGCTACAGGATGTATTTGGTGCTAAGATCTCTGCCGAGGGTAAGCTCGATGCTGCCTCTTGGGGTGGACGTATCGCAGACCAAACTGCCGAGCAGAATGCTCTAGTAGGTGTAACCAACAAGGCGCATCAGCTACGTGACTTCTTCCGTCCTGGCTCTACGATGAATAACTCTGTGGCGCTCTCTGGCGGAACGGAGAAGATCCAGGCTTACCTCTCTGTGGCCAATACTACAGCTGCAGGTCTGATGCCCAACAATACCTTCCAGCGCAATGGCGTAACCCTCCGCTCTACGTTCAATTTCCTAGAGAATAAGCTCAAGATTGATGTGAGTGGTAACTACGTTCGTCAGACGACCAACAATGCTGTCTCTGGAGGTGTGTACAATAATCCCCTCTACAACCTCTACCTTGCTCCTCGCAACGTAGACATGGAGTACTATAAGAATAACTACGAGAAGGCTGGCACATGGGAGTCTGAGCCTGTGACCATCTATCCTAAGTATAGCGATGATGTTAAGCTCGCCTTCAACCTCAAGCCCTTTGAAGCTAGGAATAAGCTCAGCGGCATGGAGCAGCACTGGTTCCAAGGGCGTGGTGTCAATGGTGCCAATAACCCTTACTGGCTCGTCAATCGCTTGCCTAGCGAGGCTTTGCTAGAGCGTTTCTTCGCTACGATGTCTGCTTCGTACAAGATCAACAGCCTATTTGATGTGATCTATCGTGCTAACTTTGACCGTAGCTGGAGCTCTAGCGATCAGAAAGTCTACGCTACCACTGTATCTCCTACTGGTAACTATATCGACCGTGGTGCGTATAGCTGGAGCAAGAATGCCTCAATTAACTTCTACACAGATGCTCTAGTTAACTATCATCAGGACTTCGGCAAGGAATGGAGCGTGGCAGCCTCTCTCGGCGGATCGTTCAAACGATATACTGGTGAGAACTATTGGATGCGTAACAACGGTGCTTGGGATCGTGCGTTCTATCAGAGAATAGAGGATTTGCCTACGCGTATCAACCTCTTCACACCTAATGCCTCTGTAACGCCAGAGCGTTCGTTCTCTCTTCCCTCGGACTGGGCTCGCTCGGTATTCGCTACCGCTCAGCTTGGCTGGAAGGAAATGGCTTACCTCGATGCTAGCTATCGTATCGACTGGTCGCGTGCGTTCTCGCAGTTTGGTGCAGGTGTAGATCCATTCTATGGCTACTTCTCTCTCGGAGCAAATGCTCTGCTGCATGAGATCGTCAAGCTGCCTAAGGCTATCAATAGCCTCAAGCTACGTGCTTCTGTGTCTGAAGTGGGTAACTCAATCCCCAATTTCAACTTCGGAGCACTCTCTACCTCAACCTCTGGTCAGACGAAGGCCGCTCAGTACACGGAGTTTAAGAATCCTAAGCCTGAGACAGTGCGTTCATACGAAGCTGGTTTCGACCTTGCAGCACTCAACAACCGCCTCAACTTCGACTTGACGTACTATAACTCTACGATGTTTAACCAGTTCCTCCCTATCTCGGGTAGCTCTGGTACGCTATTGCCTATCAACTCTGGGCGCATCCGCAACCAAGGTATTGAGACGACGCTTAGCTACAGCTTCGAGCTAACGAAAGATCTACGCTGGCGTACAGTGATCAACTATGCCTACAACACCAACAAGATTCTGAATACCTATAAGGGGCGTAAGGATATCTATGTGTCTATCGGGGCAGGAGATCAGTTGCGTGTACTCTTCGAGGAGGGTGGCTCGTATGGCGATATCTACGCCAAGGATTTCTCTCGATACACCGAGATTGACCAGCTCTATGGTCGTACCAACTTCGAGGGTAACCCCGTCAAGGTGGGAGACATCCGCCTCAACTCCGATGGTGCTCCTCAGCTAGACTCGGACAAGGGACACAGCGTATACCTAGGCAATATGAATGCTAAGCATACCTTCGGTTGGAACAATACATTCAGCTACAAGGGGCTAGACTTCTACTTCCTCATCGATGGTAAGCTCGGTGGCAAGGTAATCTCCTTCACAGAGGCCTACCTCGATCGTGACGGAGTATCTAAGCGCTCTGGCGACGCTCGTACAGGCAGCCTAACGATGAAGGCTGGTGGCAAGGAAGTACCAGCGGTGCGTATGCCCGATGGCAACCTAGCTCCTGCAGAGGCCTACTATAGCACCATTGGGGCACAGCTATTTGCTTCGCAGTATGTGTACGATGCAACCAACTTCCGCCTGCGTGAGGTGTCTGTAGGCTACACGTTCCGTGACCTCTTTGGCAAGACTAAGGACCTTAACCTCTCTCTCATTGGGCGCAACCTCTTCTTCCTGTACAAGAATGCTCCAGTGGATCCAGACGTTTCGCTCTCTACAGCCAACGCTCTCGGTGGTATCGATGTGTTTAACCTCCCTACCTCGCGCTCAGTTGGTCTTAACTTGAAGCTATCGCTCTAATCACAGTAATTAAAAGAAATTAAAGATGCACTATAAGTTGATCAAGACCCTAGGGCTAGGCGCCCTAGGTCTTACTCTAGCCCTCTCATCCTGTACGGATAAGGTAGGGGACAATGAGTTCGATAATATCAATAATGGTAGTACCTCGCAGAAGGCAGCTACTGTGGAGACTGCTGTGGGGCTACTCAAGGGGGCGATGCCTCTGCTCCACGATAGCCGTGAGCACAAGTATCAGTATCAGTTCAACCTGCATATCGACAACTACTCGGGGTATCTCGTTGTGGCCAATAGCCTGCAAGGGCGCTTGCCTCGTACCTATTCGCCCAATGCTGGCTTCCAGACAGGGCCACAGGCAAACCTCCTCTGGGTAGCCCAACAGGTTGTGCCTGTGATCAACTCTGCCGAGGAGCTCAAGGTACCAGAGATGGGTGCTATCGCAGCGATCCTCTATGACTTCATGGCGGCAGAGTATGTCGACGTACATGGCCCAATGCCCTACAAGGACTACCGTGAGCTCAAGAGCGAGCCTCCTATTACCTACGAGAAGGTAAGCGAAGTTTATGCTCAGATCCTTGTTAGCCTCAAGAAGCAGCAGCAGATCCTCAAGGATCTAAGCCCTCTAAGCGAGGAGGCCAAGGCTCGCCTGCAGGAGTATGACCTCATCGCCGGCAAGGATGTGCAGAACTGGATCAAGTTTGCCAACTCTCTGCGTATGCGCCTAGCCATGCGCATGGTCAAGGCTGCCCCCGAGCAAGCCAAGGCCGAGTTTGAGTCTGCTGTAGCCGATGGTGCTCTAGAGGCAACGGACAAGGATATCGCTCTACTTACTCAAGGTCGTCATCCTCTCTATACCATATCGGAGAACTGGGACGATACTCGTCTGAATGCCAACTTCGCCAACCTGCTCACCCGCCTCAAGCACCCTGCCCTCAAGGAGTGGTTTACGCCAATCCCACAGGGCTTCAAGGATAAGGATGGTCAGGTAACTGTAGAGGGTAATGATGTTTTTGCAGGTATGCGCGCTGGTATGGCTACTTATGAGAAAGAGAAGCCTATCTTCTCGGATAGCTACAAGAAGTTCTCACGCGTCAACCCATCATATGTGACTAAGAACGTAGCCATCTTCAAGGCTAGTGAGGTGCAGTTCCTCCTTGCCGAGGGGGCTCTGCGCGACTGGTCGGTAGGCGGTCGCTCTGCCAAGGCCTACTACGAGACAGGTATCCGCACCTCTTTCACCAACGAGGGGCTAAGTGGTTTGGTTGAGTATGTAACGCGCAAGGCATCCGCTTGTCCTCAGGTTGATTATATCGACTACTGGGATAGCCGCTACAATAGCCCTGCCAAGGAAAATGGCTCGGAGGTACTAGGTGTGGCTTGGGACAACAGCGCCGACAAGGAGAAGCAGCTGGAGATGATCATCACGCAGAAGTACATCGCCAATTATCCGCTTTCGCTTGAGTCTTGGAGCGAATTTCGCCGTACGGGTTATCCTCGTATGATCGTCAATGATGCTGGCGACACGGGAGACGGATCTATTCCCCCTCATAGCTGGAGGGCTCCAGAGGGCAAGATACAGCCAGACCGATTCATCCATCGCATACCATTTGTACGTACAGGGTCTGTCGCTCTAGATGATATCATCAATACAGCTATGCCTGCACTCACAGCCGAGGATAAGTCTATCTTCTCTGGTCAGGACTATCAGGCAGCACACCTCTGGTGGGATGTAGCAGGCAAGGGAAATTTCTAGTCGGAGCTTCTCATAAACCTGAATTTGAACAATAAATCTAGCTCTCGGCTCTAGCTCTAAGAGCCGAGAGCAATCCATAAACTTAATTTATCACAACTAACAATGAACAAGAAATCCTTAGTAGCTGCAGCCTTTCTTGCGATGGCTGCCTACCCAGCGATGGCGCAGAGCTCAGACAACTACGCAGAGTCAGCCAAAAAGGATCTGTACGACTTCAGCAAGTACCAGATGTTTGAAATGTTGAAGTATTTCAGAGAGCTACATGAGTCGGGGAAGAGGTTTCCAACATCAGATGAGTTTAAGAAGAAGTTTGGAGTAGATCCTGAGTTTGTGCGTAGCCATGTGCGCAAGCGTGAAGTACTCAAGGGAGATAAGAACCCTTATCTCTTCAAGAACAATGGTATTCAGCGTGAGGATCGTCATCTGTGGATGAACATTCCTATGGGGCTTGCACGTGAAACTGGTGGCTACATCAGTGAGGTCTTCGACAACGATCCCTACACCATGTGGCAGTACACCGAGCTATTTGGCTCTTGGAACCATGGATTCTTTCAAGCCCCGGGCTCATGGGCAGATGCCGCACACAAACATGGTGCAGATCTCATGAGTGGTATTGTCTTCTTCGATACGACTGGGGGTAGGTTGCAGGGTGCAGAAACCTTCCTTGGAAGTGTAATCAAGCCTAAGAGAGGTGCAGAATACACATATGTGAAGCCTTTGATTCATATCTTGATGTATCTGGGTCTTGATGGTATTAACTACAACTGGGAAACATCTGCTTATACAGACCCAGATGTCGTCGGATTTCATAAAGCACTTCGTGCTTATGCTAAGGAGGTAGGCTTTACAAATTATCGTCAAGGAATTTATACACTCAATTCAAGTATATCCGCGAATGGCCAATATGCTAACTCTTGGCTTTGGGATAAAAATAAGCAGGACTATATCGGGGATATTGCGCTCAACTACTCGGGGGATGACTTCGCGGACAAAAGCGGGACTTCGGGAGAAGCAGCCAAGGCTATGACAGGCAAGTACGATCACCTATACTCTGGAGCTTGGATTGTAACGATGAAGCGATCTTTCTCTACTATGGAGAACGTTCAGACTAACCTCTGGCTTTGGGGCGAGCATGCCAATAGCCGCTTTGTAACGAACAATACGGGTAAGACCGCTACAGAGAAGATGGCAAACTATCAGAAGCTCTATGAGCGTGCATTCTCTGGTGGTAGCCGTAATGTGGGGCAGAAGGATGAATGGCAGAGTAGCGACTGGTCTGATCAACTCTCTAAGTTTGGTGGTCTCTCGCGCATGATCCCTGAGCGTACGACCCTGGAGCAGAACCTCCCATTCCGTACCTACTTCAACACTGGTGCTGGTGAGCGCTATTTCTATAAAGGAAAGACCTCAACCTCTAGCTGGTACAACATGTCCTCACAGGACTATCAGCCCACATACCGCTGGTTGCAGTACGCAGAGGGGACAAAGACCCCATCTATGCCTATTGCCGCAGAGTTCCATTACGATGATGCTTATCTAGGTGGTACTTCACTTCGTTTGCATCTAGCCGAAGGAGCAAAGGGAGGCTTGGATCTTATTCTCTATCGTGGTCTTCTGACTGTATCGGAAGGCAATGTGGTGGCTAAGCTTGCTTTGAAGACCGCAACAGAAACATTAGATGCTCACTGCAGCCTACTCCTCCACAAAAAGGGTGCAGCAGATACCGAATATATTGTGGTGCCAGCCAAGAAGCTAGCTGGTAAGACATGGGAAGAACAAGAATTTAAGGTTGAGGGTCTCAAGAAGGGTGATGTGATTGACTACATCGGCCTACGTGTTGATAAGGGCGCTCCTGATGGCTACAATATGCTTGTGGGCGGGATTTCTATCTTCGACGACGCCATGAGCGTTGCCCCTAAGGCTCCAGTTAACCTACGTGCGGAAGTTAAGGCCGAAACTCAACGTAGCCTCTCGGCTATGCTGAGCTGGGATGCTGTCGCCCTTGATGAGAATAAGCAAGATCGTAAGGACTTCGGTCTTCTCTACAATGACGAGGCTGGTGTAGACCACTTCCAGATTTTCTACAAGGATAGTGAGAATGGTAAGGTTCGTGAGATCGGTCGCACCACGACTTGGGCAGCTTATGCTCCTGTAGTGAAGTTCACCAAGGACGAAGGAGATGCTGGTGCAGAAGAGCCTCACTACGGTGTCCGTGCCGTAGGCAAGGATCTCAAGAGCATGTCAGAGATAACATGGCTCAAAGTTGAGCGTCAGTCTTCAGCCGTATTGCCTGCGTACAAGGATGACCGCTACTGCAAGAGCGAAATCAACAAAAAGGCGGATGGCTATCAGACAGCCATAACATCTCGTTATCTGACAGATGTAAAGACCGAAGGTGCTACGAAGAATTTGGCCTATCATACAACGGCCCCAGACCCCGATGGTGACAATTATGTTGATGCAACAAATCTTGCGTTTGAGGTAGAGCAAGGACAGTCTATCAAATTTTTCTTCAAGGCTTATTCTAAGCCCGGTGTGACGATCATCCCTGCTACTAAATCAACAGAGGATGATGGTATGCGCTACTGCTTTGCTGCTACCTACATTGACTGGAATAATAATGGTAGCTTCGAGCCAGAGGAAGGTGAGTCAATCAAGGATCTTGAGCTTGGTATGAGTAGAGGATCTACGCTAGAGTTCCAGACCACGGGTGTGAATAAGACCTTTACAGTTCCTGCAGATGCGGTTCCTGGTAAGGTGCGTGTACGTATTGTCTTCACAGATGCTTGGGCTCCACAGCCTACACCTTGCGGTGTAACGGCTAAGGGCTTCACCATCGACTTCGATATGGAGATCAAGGGTGATCCAGAAAAGGCGCGTAAGTCTAAGGATACGCGAGACCAAGGTGAGCCTGAGGAGCCAGAGATGAACAAGAAGCCAAATCCTGGCAATGTGGAGAGCCTTGTAGATGGTGGTAATGTGTTTGGCGTATATCCAAACCCTGCTTCTGACGTGCTCAACTTCCACAATGCAGAGCGTGCATGGATCTTCTCTCTCGATGGTGTACTTGTGCGCTTCATCAAGGATGCTACAGTACCTGCCAACATCAGCGACCTACCTGTGGGTACTTATGTTGTTAAGAGCGAAAAGGCTCGTGTAACGCGTAGCCACAAGTTCGTGAAGAAGTAATCTGCTCACGACTAACTCAATGCCCGGCGGGCAGGCGATCAATTCGCCTGCCCGCTGTTGCATATATAGGGTGTCATATAGTTTAGTATGTTTATCTTTGTCGTAGTGGCTTAAAATATTGTTGCACCTTGGAAGATTTAGATAGACTACAAGAGCTTATTCGCCCCGAGCAGATTCATCAACTACGCGAACCAGTAGGCATGCCCAAGCAGGCTAGCTTCTTTCGCTATGTGCACAGACTGCGAGAGCGTGTGGAGCGTGGTAAGATACAGCTCGATGAGGATAAACTGATTCGTCAGATGGACGAAGTGCTCCTGATGGATCCCCCCGGTGAAGTCCTCCTTAGGCGTGTGTTTGGCTCTCTAGCCTGCACCGAGAGCATCTCAGCCTTGCGTGCTATAGAGCTAGTCCTGCCAGAGCTAACTGGTACCAAGCGGGAGTGGGCACTTCTTGCCGAGCTACAGTTGCGCATCGGTATCGTCGGAGATTTGCTGGGCGAGCGTCAAGTAGCTATGACTAGTGGATTAGGCGGCTCGGGTACGCTCATTCGCATCAATGGTATTATGCTTAGTCAAGACTTCGCCCCATGGCTCCCCTATCAGAGAGAGCTCATGACCGAGGAACTTCGTCGCTGCTGTAGCGAGGAGGGTGGTAGTCTAGAGGAAGAGATTTGGGGCGATTGCTTCTATATATTCGTTGTCCTCCTTCCTTATACCTGCGATATCATGCCGCTAATCAGGGGGTACATCAAGCAGTGCAACGAATATGGTCAGTTCATACAGAAGGATTGTATGGTGACGAACCTGCAGAAGTTTACCGCCCTAGATGCTCAGAGACTTGTCCAGGAGCTCCAGGAGAGCCAAGAGAATCAACAACAAGATCAAACACCTCTATTCGATGATCCACTCAACCAATCAGCCGACCACTAAGGGCTCTTTCGGCTCGTCTATCTTTAGCTTTGTTCGCTTACTTCTCAAGCGCCCGATATATATTCTGGCGAGTTTGCTCTTTGTCGTCGGTATCAAGGTTATTTGGCGTCCCGCCAAGCCTATGCCTACGCGTGAGTACTTCACTACCTTCCGCATCAAGTATAGCGATCCAGGCCAAGGCTATCGTGTAAGTAAGGCCCTTGAGACCGAGCCTCAGCAGAGCTATCGGCCGCAGTGGGCCATGGTCAATCCCTACGACCGAGATATAGCTGTCAAGTACTTCGAGTCTACACAGATTGTGGTTAATGCGGGCGAACGGCTCAATTATACAGTCGACTACTGGCACGAGGGTAAGAATATCTACCCCGATTGTCCGATAGATGTACGTTTCATTAGTGAAGAGATAGATGACTTCGACGCTTGGCAGATGAAGGTTGACGTTCGTGAAGATGGTGTCGTTATCTCGGGAATTAGGGGGAACTACAAGGGTAAGGCTATTGAGCAGGCAGAGCCACTCTCCGTACCTTTTGGCAAGATTACTCAGACTCCAGTAGGTCCTGTCGAGGTCAAGCGCGTGCGCCCTACGGGTGTCTACAAGGAGCTAATGCTCAAACGCATGAGCGATATTGACGCGCAGGAGAAGTACGACAGCAAGCTTAGGCGCTATATGGGGAGCAACCTCATCGAGCTCTTCTTGATGGCAGACTGCACGCATGAGTTCGCCCGCGACTACCTTCGCGAGATTGGGCTGGAGTACGAGCGTTATGCCCGCGAAGCCTATCGCCAGGGACTTGATACTTATCTAGCGCGTTTGGCTAGGGCTCGGCAGGGGTTGCTTGGCGAGCAGAGCCTTCCTCTAGATGAAGTGGCTACGTCTCTCGGCCTCAAGAGTGCCTCTGGGCGTACGGAGCTACTTGCCCAAATCGATCGGCTCATCCAAGAGGCTCAGGCTAATGCTCTGATTCTGGAGGAACAGTCGATGCTTGAGGTCATTGACGATGCTTTTATTCGTTCGCCCAAGCAAGGAGTCTCGCCACAGGCCTACATTACCTTCGGCCTTGTGGTGCTATTCATCCTTATCCCCATTTTGGCTACTCTACTTGAGTTGCTCATCCGTCGCCCTGTACTTGGGCGTGGGACTCTCCCGGAGGATTGGCAGACTCCAGAGCGTCTGATTCCTCTACCCAAGGCTAAAGCTCCATTCCTCAAATGGGATTTCGTGCGCCTAGACCTCAATCGTCAGCAGCAAGCCAAGCGGCACAGAGTTATACTGCTAGCGAGCCTTACGGCCGATACCTATACCGATACAGTCGTTCAGAGTCTCGAGCAGACCTATCTTTTGGCTGGCGATCACGTCGCTAGGGCTAAGATCCATAATGCTAGCGAGTTGGATAATCTGCTAGAGCAGTGCTCTGGTGAAGCCTATCTGCTCGTCGAGACGCCTGCACTAGATGCCTCGCATCTTGCCCTAGAGCTACAGCAGAGTAGAGGCTATACTCTGGCTCTAATCCTACGTAATACACGTAGCAACTATCAGGCACTAGAGGAGCTCTATGAGTGGTATCAAGGCCACACAGAGCAACCTACCATACTCTGGGACGACCAGATCTAGCACTTATCATTCATATCAAATTTCTCCATTATGGCTATTATTCGTTCGGTTCTGGATACAGACCTATATAAGTTCACTACGAGCTATGCCTACAGCAAACTCTATCCTCGTGCCTATGGGCAGTTTCGTTTCATTGACCGCGGACGAACGCGTTACCCCGAGGGGTTTGCCGAGCGGCTTAGAGCTGAGCTGGACGCGATGGCAGAGCTACGACTCAGCTCAGACGAAGAGCTGTTTTTGCATCGCGAGCTTCCCTATCTCCCCCCGACCTACATCGACTTCCTGAGTGGCTTCCGCTTTCGCCCCGAGGAGGTGCAGGTTAGCCAAGACAGCGAAGGGTACCTCAGCATCGTCGCCGAGGGATTGCTCTACCGCATTACCCTCTGGGAGACGCCTATCCTAGCCCTAGTGAGCGAGCTTTACTATCGCTGTATAGGAGCTCAGCCAGATATGGACTACGCCGAACGGGCGATCATCTCCAAGGCGAAGAAGCTGACCGAGCATAACATCACCTACTCGATGTTTGGGATGCGTCGTCGCTTCAGCTTCGAGGTGGAGGATCGGATGACGGAGCTACTGAAACAGCATTCGGGCGACAACTTCTATGGTACGAGCAATGTGCACATTGCCCATAAGCTAGGGCTCAAGGTTTCGGGAACGCATCCGCATGAGTGGATCCAATTCCATGGGGCGATGTTTGGCTACAAGATGGCAAACTACATGGCGATGGAAGACTGGATCAATGTCTACGACGGCGACCTCGGTGCCGTGCTGACGGACACCTACACCACCGATGTATTTATGAAGAACTTCAGCAAGAAGCATGCGATGCTCTTCACAAGTCTCAGGCATGATAGTGGCGATGCTCTAGAGTTTACAGACAAGGTCATCGCGCGCTACCGTGAGCTACGTGTAGATTCCAAGATTAAGTATATCATCTTCTCCGATGGGCTCAATACCGATCGAGCCATTGAGATCGCTGACTACTGCCGAGGCAAGATCGGGGCGACCTTCGGCATCGGGACTAACTTCTCCAACGATGTGGGCAACGGCATCAAGCCGATGAATATCGTGATGAAGCTCTGGAAGTGCAAAATGACCGAACGCGACCGCTGGCACCCCTGCGTTAAGCTCAGTGATGTAGCAGGCAAGCACACGGGCATCCCCTCGGAGATCGAGCTGGCTCAGCGAACGCTCGGTCTGGACGAAGGTCAGTAACCGATGTCTATGATGACCACTCCTACGAGGCGTGTCTGCCTATACTTTGGTTCGTTCAATCCCTTTCATCAGGGGCATTTGGCCTTGGCGCGCTATGCCCATCGTCGGCTCGGCTTCGATGAGATATGGCTGGTGCTTAGTCCGCTCAATCCTCTCAAAAGTCAAGCCGATCAGCTTCCCTACGCCGTGCGTGCAGAACTGATTGAGGCCTCGATCCGAGGGGAAGAGGGGCTCAAGCTATGCAATCTAGAGGTCGATTTGCCACAACCTCGCTACACAATTCGCTCTCTGCGTGCCCTTCGATTGCTCCATCCACAGGTTGAGTTCTCTATGCTCATCGGGGCGGACAATCTGCTCATTCTCCCCTCATGGCATCAGTACGAGCGCTTGTTGCGTAGTACGCCTCTATATGTCTATCCGAGGCCAGGGTACGAAGTGAAGGAGCTACCGAGCTGGTGTAAGGGAGCGAGCGTGCATTACTGTGCCGATGCGCCTCAAGCGGATATTTCTTCCTCGCTCATTAGGCAGGCTATGGCAGAGGGGAGAGATTTGCGCGAGCATCTCGGAGAACCTACGCTGTGGGGTAGGGTAGCCGAGCTCCTGTGTAGCCAAAGTGTGGACAAGCCCTAGAGCGCAGGTTTCTTCGTACCTTTGCCCGCAAATTAACCAAAAGAATGGATTGTAAATATCAAGCGGAGCTAGAGAGCCTTGCTCAGAATGGTATGCTGCGTTCGCTCAGGGTAACCCGAGCCGACGGAGCATATATTTATATGGATGGGCGACGTATGCTCAACCTCTCGAGCAATGACTATCTAGGTATCTCGGCGCGTGGCGACTTCGCCGAAGAGGTCAAGGCTGAGCTACATCGCCTCGGCGTGGCTGGTAGCACCTCTTCTCGCCTGATGATGGGCAACTATGAGGAGTACCAGAGGCTAGAAGACCTGCTTGCCGAGCGTTTTGGCCGTGAGGCTGCTCTCGTCTTCGGTAGTGGCTACCATATGAATGTGGGCATTGTCCCAGCTTTGGGCGACAGCTCAACCATTATTCTGGCCGATCGTCTCATACACGCCAGTATGATCGATGGCATCAGACTCTCGGGTTGCCGCTTCGAGAGGTTCCGACACAATGATTTAGCTCACCTGGAGCGTCTGCTCAATAAGTACAGCGAGGCCGAACGCATCATCGTTATGGTCGAGAGTGTGTACAGCATGGATGGCGATTGTGCCGACCTAAGAGCCTTAGTCGCCCTCAAAGAGCGTTATCCCAATGTGATGCTCTATGTAGACGAAGCGCATGCCATAGGAGTCTTTGGAGATACTGGACTAGGACTAGCCGAGGAGACTGGCACGATTGAGCAAATCGACTTGCTACTCGGTACATTCGGCAAGGCTCTTGCTGGTATGGGTGGCTATCTAATTTGCTCAGATGTTATCAAGCGTTACCTCGTCAATCGTTGCCGCTCCCTGATTTTCTCTACGGCTCTCCCTCCCCTAACCATAGCTTTTGCTCGTCTTGTCTTCGAGGCTCTGCCTAGATATACGGCGGAGCGTCTGCGCCTGAAGGCCTCAAGCGCATATTTGCGTCAGAGATTGGCCCAGTGGGGGCTACAGACGCCTAGCCAAAGCCATATTATCCCCATCGTCATCGGCGAGGCGAAGCAGACCGTCCAGCTCGCCGAACGCTTGCAAGCTCTGGGCTACTATGCTCAGGCGGTTCGTCCGCCTACGGTGCCCGAGGGGAGCTGTCGTCTAAGGTTGTCTCTCACTGCGGAGATTGACCTTGCAGACTTCGAGCGAGAGTTCGCTCCACTAGTCGCCCAGCTGGTGGCTACACAACATCCATAAGCCTCTATGCAATATCAACTATATCCCTCCTCTTCTCCTGCCGATCGGCTTATTCTCTACTTCAATGGCTGGGCGATGACGCCCGAGGCTGTGGAGCATCTAGCACGTCCCGAAGGCTACGACCTGCTCATCGTTTGGGATTACCGTTCACTAGAGCTTGATTTTGACCTCTCCTCCTACAGAGCCATCAGCCTTGTGGCTTGGTCTATGGGCGTGTGGGCAGCCGATTGTTTCTCCCTGAGCCTAGTCGAAGCTCTGCCGCTAGAGCGTGCCGTGGCAATCTGTGGTACTGGCTACCCTGTCGACGACGCTTGGGGCATCCCGCAGGCTGTCTTCGAGGGTACGATGAATAGCTTGAATGAGGCGAATCGCCTACGCTTCAACCGCCGTATGTGCGGAGGTAAAACCTATCGCCACCTCTTCGAGGCGCTTGCCAAACGCTCTACTGATGAAATTAGAGCAGAGCTCGAAGCCGTCTACCAACACGAAATGTCTGCTGAGCGCATCCTACCCAAGGCTAATGCGCTACGATGGTCGCTGGCTCTGATTGGTCAGCAGGATCGCATCATTCCCGCCGACAATCAGCTAGCTTATTGGCAAGGACAAGGAGTGGAGAGCAGAATGGATCGAAACGCAGCCCACTATCTGATGGGAGGGGCTACAACGTGGGAGGAGCTATGGGGGTAGAGACCAAGACGACGCCACTGATCGACAAGGCCATCGTAGGCAAGCGCTTCAGCGCATCGGCAGCATCCTATGATCGCTATGCCGTGGCGCAGAAACATATCTACCAGAGGCTTGGTGCACTTCTAGAGACGCTGGGGCAGAAATGCTTCGACCGTGTACTGGAGATTGGTTGTGGTACGGCAGGGTTGAGCAAATATGTCGATAATCTCTGCCAAGTGCAGCACTGGACGCTCAACGATCTTGGCTCCTGTATGCTTGAGCATGGAGACTTTCGTCCGCGCTATGCCTCGCCGCCAGAGCTAATCATGGGTGATGCCGAGCAGATTGATCTAGGCACGGGCTACGATCTGATTATCTCTGCCTCGGCGATACAATGGTTTCATGACGGTGAAGCTTTCGTCAGATCGCTGCATGACCGACTTCGCCCTGGGGGGACGCTACTGCTGAGCACCTTCGGGCCACAAAATCTTATCGAGATCAAAACGCTTACGGGGCAGGGGCTACACTACCATTCACTTACCGAGGTTGCCCATTGGCTGAGAGACTATACCGAGGTACAGCTCTCAGACGAAGTCTATCCACTCTCGTTCGCTAGCCCGAGAGAGGTGCTTGTGCATCTCAAGCGCACGGGCGTCACGGCAACCTCCGCCCGCTCGTCTGTGTGGACGGCCGAGCGACTTCGAGCCTTCGAGCGTGCCTACACGGAGCAGTACGGACAGCCCGAGGGGGGCGTGCCGCTGACCTATCACCCAATCTACATTGTGGCTCGTCGAGCATTATAATTCATCTACCAACCTATGCTTCTAGCTCGATATATCGAAGATAATCTCGTCGAGTGTGGCTGCGACGAAGCTGGGCGAGGGTGCCTAGCTGGCCCCGTGTACGCAGCCGCAGTGATTCTGCCTGCGGACTTTCATCATCCACTCCTGCACGACTCCAAACAGCTCACCGAGCGCAAGCGCGACCTGCTCCGTCCCATCATCGAGCGCGAGGCTCTAGCCTGGGCGGTAGGGATCTGTACAGCCGAGGAGATTGATGAGCTCAATATCCTCAGGGCATCGCACCTGGCGATGCATCGCGCGGTAGCTGCTCTCTCTATTCGCCCCGATCGTTTGCTCATCGATGGCAACCGCTTCACGCCTTACGAGGGGGTTGAGCACCACTGCATCGTCAAGGGCGATGGCAAGATCGCCAGTATTGCGGCAGCCTCCATCCTCGCCAAGACACATCGAGATGAGGAGATGCTTAGGCTTGCAGGGCTATTCCCCCAATACGGTTGGGATAAACACAAGGGATACCCGACCAAGGAGCACCGAGTAGCAATTGCCGAGTATGGCCCCTCGCCACATCATCGCCTGACTTTTAAGCTCTAAATGAAGGGTGTCTATCGACGAAGCGGTACAATAAATTAGGCGGCAAGTGAAGTCTTTCACTTGCCGCCTAATTTATTGTATAGATTACACAGGGCTACAGCCCGATGGAACCTTAGTGACCTTCCAAGGCACCCTCTACCTGTGGGAGCTTGAAGTCTACGAAGCACAGTCCTGCTAGAGCTGTGCCATAGCGCTTCTCAATCGTAATCCCCTCGGTTACGAAGTTCAATTCACCGAGATAGTACTGCGAATAAGTCTTAGCGTGCAGGTCATTAATCACGCGGATCAGACGCGCCTCTAGCTCCTCAATGCGGTAACGGCCGCTTACCTCACAGACTAGTCCGCCTACCTTCTTGTCGAAGTTTTCGTCGGCATACATCCAAGCGTATACCACACCAGCCGATACGAATTCGTCCTGCTGACCATGAGAAACCGCTAGGATTGTCTTCAGCTCCGAACCGAATGGTGGTAGGTCGATTTCGTCCATCGTTGCTAGACGAGCCGTGGCAGGTAGCACCGATGAATACACCATGATGTTGAAATCAGAGATTCCTGCATCAAAGAGAGCCATGTGGTAAGAACCAGCATGGAGCTCTAGATCAGATTCTCCGCTACCCTTGGTCACGAAGAACGTGTTTGGGATAAGATTCCCTACGAAATTGCTCATTTACAAAAACCTATTAGAGAGTAATTTTAACTTAGTTTGCATCTCTGTCGAACTGCAAAGTTACAACTAATAAATAGAATAGCGGACTAATTGTTCGGATTACTCCTCCAAATCTATGAGGCAACCTGCTAGAAGAAGTCGCTAACCAGAGTTGCGTACACCTGCAGCGATACCAGAAATCGTCACCATCAGAGCTTGCTCAATGTCCTGCGAATAGCTCTCTGTAGAGCGAGAACGTTTGAGGAGCTCGGCTTGGAGCAGGTTGAGTGGGAGTACGAAGCTGTTGCGCACTGCCACGTTCTCAGCTGCGCCTCCCTGCACGTCCTCCATGAGTGTGCGGTCGTGCGAGATAGAGAGGATGGTCTCGGTGTCGCGGACTAGGCGTTCGCGTAGATCTTGCCCGAGGTACTTGTACTCATCTGCCACGAGGAGCTGGTCGTAGTAGGCCGCTACGGCAATATCCGACTTGGCGTACACCATCTCGAGCATGCTGATGCGCGTGTTGAAGAATGGCCACTCGCGGTACATGCGCTCTAGGAGCTCACGTCTGCCTGCATCGAGAGCCTTTTGGAGTGCTTCACCTGCCCCGAGCCATGCGGGTAGCATCAGCCTATTCTGCGACCAGCTGAAGATCCACGGAATAGCTCTGAGGTTGTCGATTGTGGGGGCTGCTCGACGCTTTGCTGGGCGAGAGCCCATAGGGAGCTTAGAGAGCTCGGAGATAGGCGTAGCTTGGTCGAAGTAGTGGATGAAGTCTTCGTTGCCACGAACAATCCCCTGATAGATCGCACACGATGAGTCGCGTAGCTCGTCCATCACTTCGCGCCACTCGTCTTGGGGCACGGGAGGTGGGAGTAGGTTAGCCTCTAGGATAGCTTCTAGGTATAGTCCTAGGGTGCGGATTGCCAATGCAGGCTGACCGAACTTGAAGCGAATCATCTCGCCCTGTACCGTCACGCGCAGGCCTCCACGCAGAGAGCCAGGGGGCTGTGAGAAGAGGGCAGTCTTGGCTGGTCCGCCACCACGACCGATCGTGCCGCCACGACCATGAAAGAGGGTCAGACGCACACCAGCCTCGTCACAAACTTTAATCAGAGCCTCTTGGGCGCAATACTGAGCCCAGCCTGCCGCTAGAGCTCCAGCATCCTTGGCGGAGTCTGAGTAGCCAATCATGACCATCTGCTTATTGCCGATGATGCCACGATACCAGCCGATAGAGAAGAGCTGACGCATCACATCGGCGGCATTCTCTAGGTCCTCTAGGGTCTCGAAGAGTGGCCCTACGGCTAGGCGGTAGGGGCAATTCGTCTCCTTGAGTAGCAAGTGTACGGCTAGAATATCCGATGGGGTCTGCGACATCGAGATGAGATAGACGGGGATAACGCCCTCGGGAGTCTCGGCGATCACACGGCAGGTGTCGATGACCTCTGCGGTCTCTGGGCTAGGTTGCCAGCCAGCAGGGATGAGCGGACGGCGAGAGGCTAGCTCGCGAATCAAGAAGGCTTGCTTCTCCTCTTCGCTCCAGCTCGCATAGTCGCCTAGACCTAGGTAGCGCAGAAGCTCGGAGATTGCCTCGGTGTGGCGGCTGCTCTCCTGGCGCACGTCGGTCTTCACTAGAGTAACGCCGAAGGCACGCACACGTCGGAGCGTATCGCTGAGCTTATCTCCAGCGATGCTCTCCATGTCGCAGGCGATGAGGGATTTGTAGCACTGCATCAGTGGCTCCCAGATCTGGCTGTCGTCCCAGATCACATTGGCGGGGACTGCCTTGGTGCTACCATCTAGACGCTCATCAATATAGGCAATGGTATTGCGTAGCTGCGTGCGTAGTCGCTTCATCAGCTCGCGATAGGGTTCCTGCACCTCGTCGTCTTGGATGTAGGCGCGGAATTCTTCGGTACAGTAGCTCATCGATAGCTCCTTGACGAGCACTTCGATGTCTACAAGGAATAGCTTGGCGGCACGGCGTCTATTCTGTAGGAGCACCTCGCGCGTTACGCTTGCCGTTACATTGGGGTTGCCGTCGCGGTCGCCACCCATCCAAGCCGTGAACTGGATTGGGCGCACATCTACAGGTAGTGTGTAGCCATCGAGCATCGTCTCGAGCTGTACGTTTAGCTCGCGAATGAACTCTGGTACGGCATACCAGAGGCTTGTCTCAATGACGTCATTACCCCACTTAGCTTCCTCTACGGGAGTAGGGCGACGCTTGCGGATTTCGTCTGTGTACCAGTATTGGACGATGAGCTGACGCAGGCGGCGCATCAGCTGAGCGCGCTTGTAGTCTGGTAGATCCGCGCGATCTAGTCGATCTAGACAGTCGCTCGTCTCATTGAGGTTGTTGATGAGCGAGCGGCGGTTAATCTCCGTAGGGTGCGCCGTGAGGACGAGGTCTATGGAGAGCTGCTCAAGTGCCTGGATTATCTCCTCTCGGCTTGCACCCTTGGCTTTGAGCTCCTCACAGAGACGGATGAACTGTATGGGGTTATCTCGCCCTAGAGCCTGCTCGGAGATGAGGTTGAGCTGCTCGGCTGTATTAATCAGGTTGAGCGATTGGTTGAAGGCTTGCGCCACGTAGAGGAGCTCTCTGTCGGAGAGTGAAGCCACTGCCTCTAGCAATTGGGGTGATGGTACGGTGCCATCGGTAGCGTCCTGATCTGCGAGGTGGCGGATAGAGTCTATCTTATCGCTTACCTCCTGTCCTAGGTCTTGACGCACGATTTCAGAGAGCAGATCCCTCAGAAGAACCAGATTGTCGCTCATCTGCATTGTTTTCTTCGTACGACTCATAGTTTTCTTGTTTTAGTTATTCAAAAAGTTTCTTTTCTGCCTCAAAGATAGGTAATAGTTTTTACTTAATAACTATTTATTTCCATATTTGATTCGACTAGCCTGCTCGAAGCCCTGCTAATATACGGATTGCGTCGGATTAAATCTTCTGATTCTGGTGTGTCGAGGGTGAAATAAATTGGGGATTGAGCCTTTTGCAGATTTAACCCAGAATTGTCATTAGGATTTTAGGGGACAGCAAACTCCTTTGCACT
>JAUMYV010000016.1 GCA_030528445.1 Porphyromonadaceae bacterium
GGTATCAAAACACGAAAACTGCTGAGTTACTTGCTACATTCGGCTTCAGCCACATACTCCAGCATGCTCCCATCAGCCTCAGTCTTGGCACCTTGCATTTTGTACATTCAGAAACACCAAAAAGGGCTGCAGCAAAAGTGAATTTTGCCACAGCCCCTTTTAGTTTAATCCCTATGGGACGAACGCCTTATCTATCTGCGTTCATGATTACCACACGATTCCATACGTTCTCTGCGTATGGTTGCTTGCGATCACCTTCCCAGCTAATCTTGATGCGATCGGCTGAGATACCATACTTCTCGGTTAGGATCTTGGCCACAGACTTGGCACGACGCTCAGAGAGCTTATAGTTATACTCTGGTGTACCAGTCTGGCGGTCGGCATAGCCAACTAGCGTGATCACATCACTATTGTTGAGTGCATACTGAGCAATATGGTGGATGTTGATCATTTGGTTAGCATCAACCTTGTCGCTGTTTAGACGGAAGTAAACGACATTCCCTACGCTAACGCCTTCCTTGAGTATTGGCATTGGGTCTGGGCAATCTACTGGACGCTTGCTGAGCTCTGCGTTCTCTGCGCGGAGGGCATTGAGCTGATCGTTTAGACTCTTTAGGTAGGCAGGGGCTTCCTTCTCTACTGGAGTAAACTCCTTCTTGCCTAGGTGGAACGTCAGGCTGGCACCAAGAGCACTTGTCGTACGGCCAAAGAGTGCTCCGTCTGCAGTACGGTAGCTAGGCATACGGAAGTCGTGCGTCATGAGCTGGCTCTCGAGGTTTAGGTCGACTCTCTTACTTAGGCGCATCTTGAGCTGTAGACCAACGTGAGCGGTTGCTGTCCAGCGGTGGTGCATGCGAGATTTATTCTCTACGGTGCTACTCCAGTTGTAGCCTACGCCCATACCTGCGAATGGAATGATATGGAAGAAGCGGTTCTCCTTGTATGTGGAGAAGTAGTTTACTAGATCCAACATCGCGTCGAACTGACCTACAGCGAACTGATGGTAGCCAACATACAGGTTGGGGTTTAGGGTTGGGTACTGAGTCCCATAGTCCTTCATCTCTCCGCCCATAAACTGGATACGTGTGGCGAAGTAAGGGTTATACCACTTACCGATAGCAATTTTGGGGGTTAGATAGTTGATGCGATCCTTCCAAGCGAGCTTATCATTGTGGCCACCGTAGTTGATTGTAGCCAAATTACCAATCTCGATGAACATGTGGTCGCATCCAGCATCCTTGGCAAAAATGGTCTTGTGAGCAGCTTGAGTAGTCTGGGTATTTTCTTGGGCACTCAGTGTGGCTAAACCAAACACAGAAGCTAGAGCCAGAGTCGTGAATTTCGTATTCATTGTCTTAATGCTTTTTAGTCTTTTGGGTGAAACACTACTTAGAGCGAATTACAACGACACGATTCCAAGAAGCGCTCTTGGTATCGAACGGAGCATCAGCGGCCTGCTTCCACTCAACTGTAATCTTATAGCTAGGTACTCCATACTTGTCGGTAAGTACTTTAGCAACGGCCTGAGCACGCTTCTGAGCCAAATCTTTGAAGCGAGTTTCAGACTTCTGCACATAGCCCGTTACGATAAGTTCGCCATCATAATCCTTGCTGAACTGAGCGGCATCGAAAATGGTGATGAGCTGGTCGTCGGATACTTGGCTCTTACCATGACGGAAGAGGATAGACTTGTCTGCAAGGAAGCGGTTTTCAGTGTCTACAATAGGCTGAGAAAGAACCTCTGGACAGTCTACTGGACGCTTGCTAAGCTCTGCATTCTCTGCACGTAGAGCGTTAATCTGCCCCTGCAGAGAAGCAATAGCCTCGTGATCGACCGGACGAACTGGTGTGAAGCCAACCTTGCCAAGGCGGAAGTTGAGACCAGCCGAGAGCATGAAGCGTAGGCTGTTTTCGAAACGGATTGGGAAAGACTTCGCGAGCTGTAGACCATTCCAGCTACCCTCACCTTCGCATACCAAATCTACACGTGAGCCAAGGCGAACTGCAAGCTGCAGACCAGCGTGGGCAGAGGCCGAGTGTGTATTCTTCTGCGAAGGGCTATTCGCTAGACTTGCCACTGCGCTATCGAACTTATATTCGTACCCCAAACCAACGAAAGGAATTAGGCGGAACGAATTGGGGCTTTTGGCTGAGCGAGCAAGCCCTAGAAGGTCTAGCATGAAGTCGTAGTGAGCACCGACAAACATGTTGGTGTTCTTCCACTCTGCATTGAAGCCGTCGTAGGACACCGCTTCTCCACCAACCACTTTGAGGCGTGTAGCATAGTAGGGGGTGTGCCATTTGCCCAAGGCAATAGACGGTGCGATACGGATACGATCGGCGAACTTGGCATTGTCGTTGTGTCCGTTGAACATCATGGTAGCACCACCCTGTAGGGTAATAAACCAATTGTGAGACGTACTCTTCTCGTAAGCTGTCTTACAAGCACAAGAGCCGCCATCTTGAGCACCTGCAGTCAGGGTCATCGCTCCCATAAGGGAGAGCATAGTCAATTTTAGCTTCATAATATTTTATCAATAGTGTAATTAGATACCTCTCCAATTTGCCTTAACTAATGAACTCTAGATATGACAAAAGTACTAAAATAAAAGCATCTTTGATACTTGGGGAACCAAACCAGTTCTCTTCGGCCAAGATTTAATGCAATAATGGGTGTACTAGTGACTCCTAGCACACCCATCCTTTGGCTAAATCCGACGGCTAAGCCGTTATCCCCCACTAGTATTCAAGACCACGAGGCAGCTCTTTCGCCTGCGCAATCCAATCTTCTACATTTTTGATAGAGGGGGTTCTACGTACCAGCTTCTTTGTCTCATTGACTTCTTCCATTTTGGCAAGTAAATTCTCCGCATTGCGATGAGCTAGTTCTTTGACTGTATCAACCCCTGCAGCTTCTAGAAGTTCGGCGTACTCGGAGCCGACACCATTGATACGGAATAAGTCGGTCATGTTGGCCCACTTGAGGATTTTGGCCTCATCGATACCCGCCAACTCAGCCAGGTCCCTGCGTTGTTTCTTAGTTCGGCAGGCCTCTAGTAGCTTATCTGTAGTGGTGATGCCTGTAGCTCTTAGCTTTTCTCCATAGGCTGCTCCTATTCCTTCGAGCTCTTCAATTTTGTAGTTCGCCATAATTTTGAGTTTAGATTAATTGTTAGATGTTTGTATACAAATATGTACGCCCAAAGTTAGTAAAATAATATTAAGGTTTATAATAGTCAAAACTTAATCTGAGAGTATGGAGTGTAAAGATTATTTTCGTATCACATCGAAAGCACATCACAATGATGCCAGAAAAGATTATCAAGAACAAACTACGCCTACTAGAACTATCTCAGCCGTGTTCTTTGCACCCAATTCATCTGATAATTAAACCTACCATATCCCTTCTAGAGTTGCGTCTTTTGCTAGTACTGGATTAAGTCGTAACTTTATGCCTCATACTAAGAGGTTAAGTCAATTTTGTTGCCCCTGCGTTTCGCTTGATTAGTCTTGCCTCGCCCCACTGGGCGAGAGGGAGTGGGCAGAGGGTAGGGCGTCTACACTAACGATGATTTATGGATCTGAAAACAAAACTGGTCTACCAGTGGGCCAAGATGCGCATCCGCGCCATAGAGCATTATCAAGATAGAGCCGAGGAGGTACAGATCAGCCAACTCAAACGCCTACTAGGTAGACTTGAGCGCACAGAGTTTGGCCGTCGCCATGGCCTTGTGCGCAGTAGTGGCTACCGAGCTTTCGCCGAGCAAACCCCTGTACAGAGCTACGAGGAGGTTAAGGCGGATGTGGAGCGTATGATTCGTGGCGAACGCGACATCTTGATCCCTGGCACTTGTCGCTGGTATGCCAAGAGTAGCGGCACGACCAACGACAAAAGCAAGTATATCCCAGTACCCTACACTCATCTGCACGACTGCCACTACCGCGGTGGTGGCGATGCACTTTGGTTGTATCTGCGCAACTACCCCGATAGCCGTTTCTTCACAACTAAGGGGCTAGTACTCGGTGGTAGCCATGCCCCCGTAGAGCTTGGCAGCAATAGTTCTGCCGGAGACCTGAGTGCTATTCTCGTACAGCATATGCCTGCCCTTGGAGCACTGATGCGCGTGCCTAGCACCAAGACACTTCTCATGGACGAGTGGGGTGCCAAGATGAAAGCCATTGTACGTGAAGTGGCTTCGGCTAAAGTCGGGAGCCTCTCGGGTGTACCCTCGTGGATGATGGTGATGCTCAAGGAGGTGCTAGACTACACCGGGGCAAACAACATAAGCGAGATATGGCCATCGCTCGAGGTATTCTTCCACGGAGGCATCAGCTTCGAGCCCTATCGCGAGGCTTACCGAGAGCTAATCCCCTCGACGAAAATGCGCTACGAGGAGATCTACAATGCTAGCGAGGGGTTTGTAGCCATACAAGACGATCCGAGTGAGCGAGGTATGCTCTTAATGCTCGACTATGGTACGTTCTACGAGTTTGTACCCGTCGAAGCAATCGACGAGAGTGCAGATCCTATCTGCGCCCCCACGGCTCCAATTCCGCTGTGGGAGGTAGAGCTAGGCAAGAACTACGCCATCCTGATGAGTACTCTAGGCGGACTCTATCGCTATCTCATTGGCGATACCGTACAGTTCACAAGAATCAATCCCTACCGCATCATCATCACTGGTAGAACCAAGCACTTCATCAATGCCTTTGGCGAAGAGCTGATGGTGGCTAATGCCGACAGAGCTATCGCTAGGGCTTCGTACGAAACCAAATCCAAAGTAGCCGAATACACGGCTGCTCCCCATTTCTTCCACAATGAGGGCAAGGGGCGTCACGACTGGCTAATCGAGTTCTCTACCCCTCCGGCGGATATAGAGGCTTTCGCACGCATCCTCGATGAGGAACTTAAGAAACTCAACTCCGACTACGAGGCCAAGCGCTATATGGATATGACACTCAAGCCTCTCGCCCTACAGGTCGCCCCCAGCGGACTCTTCCATCGCTGGCTCGATGAGCGAGGCAAGCTTGGTGGGCAGCATAAGATCCCGCGCCTTGCCAATAACCGAAAGTATCTAGATGAACTTATCAATATGATGGGTCAGTAAAGCTCTTATCTCTTTTTCTCTTGATGCAGATCTTGATGAAGAATGATCTCAAATATGGTCTACTCGCCCTAGCCTCTCCATTGGTTCTAGGTGCACAGAACACAAGCGATAGACCCAATGTGATTCTAATCTATGCCGACGACCTCGGATATGGTGATCTCTCGTGCTATGGAGCAGAAGCCATAAGTACGCCTAACGTAGACCGTTTGGCTAGCAATGGTATCCGCTTCGACAATGCGTATGCCGCCGCCGCTACAAGTACCCCGTCTAGATATGCTATGCTCACTGGGGAGTATGCATGGCGCAGACCTGGGACAGATGTCGCAGCAGGAGATGCAGCGATGATTATCAAGCCAGATCAGTACACGTTAGCCGACCTATTCTCCGAGGCTGGCTACAAAACAGCAGTAGTGGGCAAGTGGCATCTCGGTCTAGGAGAGCAAACTGGCAGACAGGATTGGAACGCTCCGCTCAAGACCCACACTAAGAATCTCGGCTTCGACTATAGCTACATCATGGCAGCCACTGCAGACCGCGTACCATGCGTCTTCATAGAGCAGGGACAGGTAGCGAACTATGACCCCACTGCTCCCATATCGGTAAGCTATACTAAGCCTTTTGAAAGCGAACCGCTAGGCCGTGATCGTCCAGACTTACTCTACAACCTCAAGCATAGCCACGGACACGATATGGCTATCGTCAATGGTATTGGTCGTATTGGTTATATGAAGGGAGGCGGCAAGGCACTCTGGCGAGACGAAGACATTGCCGACTCTATCGCGACGAAGGCTATTAACTTCATCGAGCACAACCAAAAGAATCCTTTCTTTCTCTATCTTGCAACTAACGATGTGCATGTGCCACGTTTCCCTCATCCACGCTTCCGAGGCAAGAGCTCCATGGGGCTACGCGGGGAGGCAATCATGCAGTTCGACTATACCGTAGGGCAGGTGCTCCAGACGCTCGATCGTCTTGGTCTCACGGAGAACACTTTGATTATTCTCTCTAGCGACAATGGGGCAATCATTGATGACGGCTATGCCGATCAGGCCAAGGAACTACTTGGCAACCATAAACCATCTGGAGAATCGCGTGGCTATAAGTACAGTGCCTTCGACGGCGGGGCGCGTATCCCCGTATTGGTTCACTGGCCTCGAAAAATTCATCACCCAAGTGTCAGCCATGAGGTTGTGAGCCAGATTGACTGGTTTGCTTCGTTTGCCAGGCTCGTTGGACATCGGCTCCCCGAGGGTGCAGCCCCCGACAGCCGAGATGCACTAGACACATGGATTAACGGAGAAGCTAAGCAATCTCTCCACATCATTACCCAAGCTGCCAATAAGACCCTAGCTATTCGCCAAGGCTGCTGGAAGTACATCGAGCCCAAGCAAGGACCTAAGATGATTATGTGGGGAGCCGAGGTAGAGACAGGTAATAGCGAAGTGGAACAGCTCTATAATATGGATGAGGATCCAGGAGAAACAAATAACGTAGCCACGCAGCATCCTAGTGTTGTAGCCAGACTCAAGGCATTGCTCAAGGACGAACGATCTAAGACAAAAACTCAACTGAATAAATAAGTAACACAATGAATCTAAAAAGATTGTATCCTCTGACTTTCGAGCCCTTGCTCAAAGAGGTTATTTGGGGCGGGCAGAATATTCGCCCATTCAAAGGCTTAGAGCCTAACGATGATAAGGTCGGCGAGAGTTGGGAAATCTCGCACGTCGATGATAACTACTCCATCGTAGCCGATGGCGTGCTCAAGGGCAAAAACCTAGATGAACTGATCAAGACCTACGGCGCACGCCTTGTTGGCAAGAGCGTGCAGGAGCGTTTTGGCGAACGATTCCCTCTGCTGATCAAGTTCATCGATGCCCAGGACAATCTCTCCATTCAAGTACATCCCGATGACAAGCTCGGCATGGCACGCCACAATTCATTCGGCAAAACAGAGATGTGGTATGTGGTTAAGGCTTCGCCTACAGCTAAGCTGTTCAGTGGTTTTAGCCAACAATCCTCCCCAAAGGACTATGTAGAGCGTATCAAGAATAGCTCCATTATGGAGGTCATGAAGGAGTATAAAGTCTCGGAGGGTGATGTCTTCTTCCTCCCTGCTGGGCGTGTACATGCCATCGGCGCAGGTTGCTTCGTGGCGGAGATTCAGCAAACGAGCAATATCACCTACCGTATCTATGACTACGATCGCACAGATGCTCAGGGCAACAAGCGTGAGCTACACACGGAGCTAGCCAAAGATGCAATCGACTACACCCTACACGAGGACTACCGTACCGCTTACGAACCCAAACCCAACGAGGCCAATACCATCGTCAGCTGTCAGTACTTCGAGACCAACCTCCTGGAGCTAGATCAGCCTCTAGAGCGTAATTGGTCGGCTCTCGATAGCTTCGTGATCTACATCGTGATGTCTGGTAAGCTAACCCTAACAGATGATGCAGGACATTCGCTTGAGCTACATCAGGGGCAGAGTGTACTGATACCAGCCGAAGCCAAGGGGGTTAAGCTAAAGCCTCACAGTGGGTGCAAGCTGATGGAAACCTACATTCCTTAGTAGAGCCAATGGCTAAGGTCTTCTATCATGTGCGTGAGGTTGCTCAGATTCTGGGAGAGCCGACCTCAACGCTCAAGCACTGGGAGCGTGAGTTTCCCCATATCAAGCCGAAGTACTCAGCTGGAGGAACGAGGCGCTACATGCAGAAGGATATAGACGACCTCAAGCTCATCAAGCATCTCATTCGGGATCAAGGGCTAACTATACCAGGAGCAAGAGAGGCACTCAGCAATCGACGTGACGAACTAGAGCGACGTGCCGACATCCTCGCACGACTCAAAGATTGTGCAGATCGACTGCGCGAGCTACACGCCAAACTAACTGACTAAACTTCCCCCTTGAGCTGTCTAGAAGCGAAATAGACAACAATGCCGTATCTTGGTGGATTTGTGGCAAATTCATACCTTTGCGTAAAAGATCTAAGATGTTTATCTGTAATTAACAAATAAGACGATGACAATCGAACAGTTTAATTTCTCTGGTAAGAAAGCATTCGTTCGCGTGGACTTCAATGTCCCCTTGGATGCAGACTTCAACATCACCGACGACACACGTATTCGTGCCGCCCTGCCTACACTTAAGAAAATTATCGCCGATGGTGGTTCTGTGATTATTGGTTCACACCTAGGCCGTCCTAAAAAGGTTGAGGATAAGTTTTCTCTACGTCATATCCTTGCTCACGTGTCTAAGCTCCTAGGAGTAGAGGTACAGTTCGCCAACGACTGCGTTGGCGCAGAAGCTGTAGAGAAGGCTGCTGCACTCAAACCTGGGGAGGCTCTGTTGCTAGAAAACCTGCGTTTCTACGCAGAAGAGGAGGGGAAACCACGTGGTCTAGCCGAAGACGTAAGCGACGAGGAGAAGGCTGCAGCCAAGAAGGCTATCAAAGAAAGCCAGAAGGAGTTTACCAAGAAGCTCGCAGCTCTCGCAGACTGCTACGTCAACGACGCTTTCGGTACAGCACATCGCGCACATGCCTCTACCGCTCTCATCGCAGCATACTTCGACAAGGACAATAAGATGTTCGGTTACCTAATGGGTAAGGAGGTGAATGCTGTGGCTAAGGTAATGGAAGACATCAACCGTCCATTCACAGCGATCATGGGTGGCTCTAAGGTATCTAGCAAGATTGACATCATCGAGAACCTACTAGGTAAGGTGGATAACCTCATCCTCACAGGTGCAATGACCTATACGTTCTTCAAGGCTGAGGGTGGCAACATCGGCAACTCGCTCTGCGAAGACGACAAGCTAGACCTCGCTCGTGAGATCGTGGCCAAGGCTAAGGCTAACGGAGTGAACCTCGTGCTAAGCACAGACTCTAAGATTGCTGACGCTTTCGCCAACGATGCCAAGACCGATTTCGCTCAGAACGACAACATCCCTAGTGGTTGGATTGGCATGGATATTGGTCCAGACAGTATCAAGACTTACGCCGAAGTAATCAAGGCCTCTAAGACTATCCTATGGAACGGCCCAACGGGTGTATTCGAAATGGATAATTTCGCTGACGGTACACGTGCCGTAGCCGAGGCCATCGCGGATGCTACGGCTGCAGGTGCGTTCTCTCTCGTAGGTGGTGGCGACAGCGTTGCTGCTGTGAATAAGTTTGGTTTTGCCGACAAGGTATCTTACGTATCTACGGGTGGTGGCGCTCTGCTAGAGGCTATCGAGGGTAAGAAACTCCCCGGTATTGCAGCTATCGAAGACTAAGCGTCCATTCGATAACTGCCCCAAAAACCAATAAGGCTAGCAGTGAAATCACTGCTAGCCTTATTGGTTTTTGGGGTATGTACTAATCTAGAAGATTAATTGAGCTCTTACCTGTAGCGTATGGAAGTCTACTCCATCGAAAGAAGATACTTTGCTAGGGTTCGTAATTAGAATTGCATTTCCACCTCTAGCATCCCTATCGTGATCTAGGTAACTGTAGTTAATGCCAAATAGGAGATTGGCACGTGGGGACCAGTTTAGCCCAAGCATAGCAGCGAAGGCCTGTCCGCCTTTGAACTTCTCTTCTGTATCATTTAGATTGACTGAACCTAGTCGTCCGATTACTTCCAATCCGCCATTGTGTTCAAGATTGCCTACAGGGTTGAAGACAGCCTCGCCCTTGAGGTACTTGCGTTGCTTGCCCAGAAGCATATAGGAGCCTGTCACAGTCCATCCGCTGACGAACGAATATCCGCCGCCCCTCTCGTCCTTGTAGTTGTAGTGGTTAAATAGATACTCTCCAGTGATGAAAAGCTTATCGAATTTGAATGCAGCCTCTAGCCCACCAAGCCAATAGTTATCTACCTGATCAATAGACGTGGTGACGAAGCGCCGGTTATCTATCGTGGACTCGGGCAATGTACCGATATAGAGTTTGCCAGAAATGCCATCGGGGACTCTGAATCGACCATACGCTCCGATGTGCAGAGTCGTGTATTCGTTATCGATGGGGACATAGGCCGCTCGGGCACTCATACCATAACCATCATTACCTCGGTTAGCTCTAGGCAGGTATTCGGAGCTGAGAGATCCCGCGTAAGCCCCCGCAGCGAGCCAATACTGTTTCCCCCAACGGGCATACGTCACCCCAATGTATCGCTCACCACTAGTAAGCATCCCTACAGCCATAGGGGTAGCGACGCTAAGATACTTGGAGGCTGTGTTATTCTCCATGCTCACGGGATCTTTGAAGTACCCCATGATGAGCTTAGACTCTCGATTGATGTGCCAGAAGAGGGCTGCATCGGTCATCGCTACTTTACGGTCAGAGTAGTTGGCATCGAAGCGTCCACTCCACTTATCACCTAGCATGGCGTGTAGCCCTAGGCGCATCTGTGTAAGACTAGCTCCATTGGAGAATCTGAATGGCGCGTTATTGTACTGCAAGGGAGTGATGTCCGTCTGAGGGATGTAGATGGCTCCATCGTAAGTAAGGCGTCCGTCGAAGCGTATTCTTAGCTCCTCATCACCCACCGTTACCGTCTTCTGTGCTGTCGCTAGGCTAATACAGCTCAAGCAAGCAAGCGTGCATAACAGTTTTTTCATAGATGACATTATCATTAATAAGTAAGCAAAAACCAAAGCAATAGGGAGACCAATATGATCTCCCTAGCAAATATACTTATAATCTCTCGTATAGAGGGTCTTCGCTTACCTCCTCGATTAGTTCGATAAAAGGCGGCAACTTAATTTCTGCTCCAACCTCTGTCTTGACCTGTAGCAGTTGGAAGCCCAAGTCTGGCTCAAGGAATCGATCGAGCTCGAAGTATTGTTTGGCCCAAATGAAGCTCTTGCGTATCTTATGCACGACCGTGGCCTGTTGATTATCAATGCGGTTCATGCGAGTCAGGTATTCGTCTGGGCTGATCTGTCGCTCGGTAATGATGGTTTTGCTACCCATGTTGCTGCTTAGTCTCTTCTCACTTATGAAGTAGACATAGTTGCCACGCAGGCCACGCTTACGCAGTCTTAGGCTCGAGGTATCCTCTAGATTGATGTAGGTTTGGTAAATCTCAGCCTCCACACCATAGGGAATTTCGCCTACTACACGCACCTGCATCTTGCGTCTTGTCTCGGTAGGTATATCGGTATCACCTAGGATATTGTGAATGGCACGCAGAGTATTATTGACTTTGACGTCGAAGTCTACGTTATTCTCAACGATACGCAGTTGCGGATGCCCAGTCCAAGCCTTAAGGATACGGTTGTCTAGCTCTCGAGCCTGCTCAATACCTTCGTGTCGAGCACTATTATTCTCCGTCGTGTAGAACTCTTCGGCTCCGATTGCAGCCGTCACCATGTGTATCACACCATCGTAACGGGCATCACGTAGCTTAACCTCGGATAGACCCAGCTCATCGAGCATAGCCTGCCAAATGGTAGGCTCCATATAGGCCGAGATATCCATTGTACCACGATCTGCTATGATTAGTACAGGCTGCTTGGCAGAGCGTGCCAGATCCATGAAGATGTCCTCCATCTGAATCTGATACTTTAGGACAGCCTTCTCAATGTTGTAGAAGTACTGCTTGTCGGGTGTGGCGAAGTTGATTGATGCATTACTAAAAATCGTAGGTGTCTCGGGTAGGGCATAAACCAAGTAACCGAGATCGCTAAAGCGTTCGATGATCTTGGCTAGAGCCGTCGTCTTGCCCGCACACGGACCTCCTGTGAGTGCAATACGTAAGATATTTTTGTTCATGTATACTTTTGAAATTCCTTTTTCAGCGCAAAGATAGTGAGATAGATGAGATAATACTCTCTAGTCTCAAGCCAACCTCACAGCCAAATAAAACAGCAAAGGGCATCTTGCCTCGACGAGATCATCGATCGGCAAGATGCCCTTTGATAAACAAGCAATGCTATAGTGGTGCGCATTTACGCATTCGGACGCACCTCAAGGGAGCTACGGATAGAATCAACTAGCCATCGCCCAGCCTTAGCAACCAAAGCTACTGCGTCTACGCGTCACAGCGTGGCGAACCTCCTCAAGTTTCTCCACTCGCTTGAGGCGTTCGGGTTCGCTCTCTACCCAGAGTTCCTCTTGCTCGCTAGGACGTACATAAGCGATTGCTTCGCCCTTGCGTACTGTAGCTCCCTGTGCTAGCACCTCCGTTAGGCGACCTGTGAAGTTGCTGATCACAGGCTCCATGTAGCCTCCTACAGTCTGGATGTAGCAGATAGGCTCATTGGTCCTAACCGATGTTCCTACAGCGGGGGCTGTGGAGTAATCCGTAGGATCCACCTCCCAGATGATGCTACCCGAAGCCGCGGCGATGATAGCCTCTGTACCCTGACGCTTAATCTTGAGTGCATCGGCTTCGTTGTAGCCCTGCTTGACGAGAGCATCGGTGCGAGCTTTGTCGAGATCCTCTTGGAAGCGCTGCTTAGCTACACCACTCTTATAGTCGCGATACTGACGGTCGTGCATAGCGAGCTCGAAGAGCTCTTCGTCGTCTTCGCCATACTCCCAACCATTCTCGTCCATCTCCTTGCGGTATTCGTCAAGGGCATCGGGATAGTTACCCTGTGGATCTTCGTCTGTGAATTCCAGTCCTTTCTCCTTGGCTAGTGCGATGATTTCGGGATCGAGTGCACCGGGCAGGCGACCAGACTTACCTAGGATCATACCCCAAGTATTGTTGTCGATAGCCAACCAGCGCCCCTTGCCCGTTACCATGTTATATACGTTCATCAGTGCAACATTCTTCACGTATTGGCTGAATGGAGTTACCAATGGAGGATAGCCTAGGCGTGGCCATACGTACTCAACTTCATTGAAGAGCTTAACCAGCAAGTCGTCTACGCTCAGCTCAGGCTCGCCCTTGCCACGTAGATACAAGTTGATCCCAGCATGTACACCCTTGAGGTCGGCCATCATAGAGCCCATCATACCGCCAGGTAAGCCACAGCCTACGAGTAGCGAGGTCATCAGCTTGTTGCTCTCCGTCATGAAGTAGCCGAGGAAGTCATCGATGAACTCCTGCGTGAGCGAACGAGCCTTCATGTACGCGTCCATATTAATCTCAGGAACCTTGAAGCCTGCATCGTATAGCATCTCGCGGATTGTGATTACATCTGGATGAATCTTACCCCAAGAGACGGGCTCCATAGCTACATCTATAATATCTGCGCCATTCTTACAGACCTCAAGCATTGAGGCCACAGAGAAGCCAGGACCAGAGTGCCCGTGGTACTCGATGATTACGTTGGGGTGCTTATCCTTGATTGCCTTAACGAGACGACCGAGGAATACAGGACGCCCTACACCAGCCATATCCTTGAGGCAGATTTCGGGAGCGCCAGCTTCGATGAACTGATCGGCTAGGGCTGCATAATACTCTACTGTATGTACTGGTGAGTGTGTGATGCAGAGCGTAGCCTGAGGAATCATCCCAGCCTCTAGGGCGTATTTGATAGAGGGAATAACGTTGCGAGCGTCGTTGAGCCCGTCGAAGATGCGTGTGATATCTACGCCTTGAGCTTTCTTCACCTTATACATCAGACGGCGAACGTCCGCTGGTACAGGATACATACGCAGACCATTGAGTCCACGATCTAGCATGTGTGTCTGGATACCCGCTTCTTTGAGAGGCTTGGTGAAGGCTCTTACTGCCTTGTTGGGGTTCTCACCGTAGAGCAAGTTGACCTGTTCAAATGCTCCACCATTAGTTTCTACACGAGCAAAGCAACCCATCTCTACGATGACTGGAGCAATACGCTCGAGCTGATCCTTACGTGGCTGATACTTACCCGAGGACTGCCACATATCGCGGTAGACTAGGCTAAATTTAATTTCTTTCTTTTCCATAAGAATGATACGGTATTAAGCAGTAGTATTCTTTTACTTTCTATGATTTCTGTCCTTACTGGTGGCTACTTCCTAGCAGCTCTAGAGTGTGCAACCATTGTAGAGCCACTAAGGCAGCAGTCTCTGTGCGTAGGCGACTCTCGCCAAGGCTGATACCATGAGCACCTCGCTCTTGGGCTTGTAAAATCTCCTCCACCGTGAAGTCTCCCTCGGGGCCGATAAAGATGCTGATATCTTCGCCTGGTCGGTAGTAGTGATTGGGGAGCTTACGATCTTGAATTCCCCCTTCGGGTGCACGGCAGTGAGCTAGAAATAGCGAATCGCTAGAGCACAGCTCGAAGGCCTGTGCCAGCGTTTGCTCGGGGATGAGCTCAGGGATGAGGGCTTTCTGCGACTGCTTCATGGCGCTCTGCATGATACGCTCTAGCCGCTCTGCGTTGATGTGCTTGCGCTCCGAGTGCTTGGTCTTGAGTAGGATAATGCGATCAATACCAATCTCTACAGCCTTCTCCAGTAACCACTCCATGCGTTCGATAGCTTTGGTAGGAGCTACGGTGAGAGTGATCCGACCACGCCAAGTTTTTTCCCACCTCTCCTCCTTAGTTAGCTCGACGCTACAGCATCGTTTGCTAACCTCTATTAGCCGTGCCTCGTAGAGCATGCCAAGCCCATCGGTAATGAGTATCTCATCACCCTCTTTGGCTCGCAGAACCCTCTGACAATGCCCAGCTTCTGTCTCTGGGAGCTCCCTCCGTGTCGCTATATCAGGAGCATAAAAAAGTGGTAAATCTCGCATTGCGACCACATCCATTTCATTTAACCAACATCAAAGGTAAAGCATTATTGTGAGATAGTGGCTACCTTTGTCCAAGAATTAGAAACTTTTTTCCTCAATTGACTTCACGAGTGTGAGAATAGATATTATTACGGTATTACCCGAGATGTTGGAAGCACCTATGTCCACCTCAATCATCGGGCGAACGAGAGCCAAAGGCCTCCTAGATCTGCACATCCACAACCTGCGCGACTACTCAACCGACAAGTGGAAACGCGTCGATGACTACCCCTTCGGCGGGGAGGCTGGTATGGTGCTACAAATCGAACCCATCGAGCGTGCAATCAACGCGCTCAAGGCCGAACGCCACTATGACGAAGTAATCTTTACCTCGCCAGACGGCCAAACATTTAACCAGCCTATGGCCAACGAAATGAGCCTGCTGGAGAATATCATCATCCTATGTGGGCACTACAAAGGGATTGACTATCGCGTTCGAGAGCATCTCATCACGCGTGAGATCTCGATTGGCGACTATGTCCTCACTGGTGGCGAATTGGCTGCAGCTGTGATGGCGGACGCCATAGCTCGCCTCTTGCCTGGAGCGATTGGCGACGCAGAGAGTGCGCTGAGCGATACCTTCCAAGACAATCTCCTCGCCCCACCAATCTATACGCGCCCTGCCGACTACAAGGGTTGGCGTGTACCAGATATCCTGCTCAGTGGTCACGCTGCCAAGATTGAGCAGTGGAAGATGGAGCAAGCTCTGGAGCGCACCGAGCGACTACGCCCAGACCTACTACACAAATAAAAGGTAGGCAGAGGCTCTGGAGCCTCTGTAACTTATTCATGCTGACACCTAAAAGGGGCTGAGCAAGATCGAATTTTGCCCAGCCCCTTTTAGGTGTCTCAGAATGTGCAAAATACAAGGCACTAAGCCCGAGTATTTTTAGCCATCCCCTAAATATTGACACCTAGACCCCAATGAAAAGCAAATGCCCCACTTCATCCACCTCGATATTTTTAGGTACTGGTGCGTAGGGTGGAGAGAACGGCTCTACCACACTAGTTGAGCCCTAGATCTGCAGAGAGGCAGGCTTGGCTCTTGCGGCGAGCCAAATGGATCGTTTGAATTCCTCTTCGTTGTGTAACACTTGCACTTGAATGGGGAGGTAGTAGATATGATTGAGTAATTCGGGGCTTAGACTAGCCTGATACTCAACTAGTCGAACAGCGTCTTTCTCTGTACAAATCATGTAGAGAGAAGAATTATCCTCTGCAAGAAGCTGGGTATAGCGCTGATTCATCTGCTTGACATCCTCCAAATCGAAATGGTGATGATCGGGGTAGATGGCACTATCTACTAGTCTGAAACGGCTCTTAAGTCTCTGAACAAAAGGTTCAGGATTGGCAATCCCCGCCAAGGCAATTACTCTATCCACACGCCCTGGGGGAGCTACCTCTGCGACCGAATCGTCGGGAGGAACCAGAGGCTGCAGTGCCTCATAGGCCATACGAGTGAAATAGATTTGCTGATGAGGGAAAAGAGCCAAGTTGCGCTCAATGATGCGTTGCTGAATCGGACTCATATCTTCTGGGCATTTGGTCACGATGATACAATCTGCCCTATAGAGTGCAGAGATAGATTCACGTAAGTTCCCCTCGGGAAGTAATCGATCGTCCCAAACAGGGCGTCTAGCATCGACAAGCAAAATCGAATAGGAGGGCTTGATATAGCGGTGCTGATAGCCATCATCCATCACTACGACCTCTGGACGCTGGTTGGCAGGCAAAGACATCAGATAGCGCATGGCTCTACGCCGGTTCCCGTCTACGACAACCCGCACCTGCGGATACTTGAGTTTGATTTGGCGAGGCTCGTCTCCTATCTCTAGAGGGCTAGACGATTCGGTTGCTACGACTAGCCCTTTGCTCTTGCGCTTATACCCACGGCTAAGCACCGCGACCCTGTATTGTGGGTGCAGATGCTGTAGGATATACTCCACATGTGGTGTCTTGCCCGTACCTCCCACCGCGATATTGCCTACGCAGATCACGGGTATTGGGAAAGCCTCGCTAGGTAGCAACCCACGATCGAAGCAGAAATTGCGCAGAGCTACGCCCCTGCCATAGAGCCAGGCTAGAGGACGAAGCAATGGGCGATATTTCGAAATCGAAGACATAGCTACCTAGTTTTGCTCTGCTTGGCTTCTCCTAATAGACAGAAATCTCGTAGGGCAAGCGTGCCTGTACTCCAAGGCTTGCAGTCTGTCGCTCTAGCAGGAGCAGAAGTTCGCGCTCACGGGGACTCATGAAGCTGTACTTGAGCTTAGCCACAAAGTCGCTACTGCTCTGGCTATCAAGTAGCTCGGAGAAGATATTGCGTGAAGTCTCTCCATAGTCCAATCGATACTCGCTGAGGTTGGCGAGCTTAGCGGCAGCCTCTACAGCAGTAGATAGGCCACCGAGCTCATCTACTAGTCCTAGCTCCAGCGCCTTGCGCCCCAGCCATACACGACCTTGAGCAACCTGATCTACCTGCTCTAGAGTCATATTGCGCCCCTCGGCTACTCTACTCAAAAACGTCTCATACCCTCGCTCTACCATACGCTGTATGAGCATACGCTCCTCGTCTGTCATTGGGTTAATAGGTAGCCCTGCGATACTACCCGTCTCGAGGTTGGCAAACTTACTTGTCTTGACAATATCTAGATTGACGCCTAGACGACTAGCCAATTCGCTAGCATTCTGAACCATCCCGAAGATACCGATTGATCCTGTGAGCGTATTAGCCTCGGCTACTATGCGGTCGGCTGCAGAGGCGATGTAGTAGCCACCCGAGGCAGCCACATCACCCATAGACACGACTACAGGCTTGAGCTCGCGCAGAGCCTTCACCTCCCGCCAGATTTGCTCTGAGAGGAATGCACTCCCTCCAGGGGAGCTGATGCGTAGAACCACCGCCTTGATATCGTCATTTTTAGCCACCTTCTGTAGCTTATCTACCAGGTCGTAGTTGATGCTCGTAACACTGCTATATAGAGACGCCATCTTGGGCATAATCTCTCCCTCGGCGACGATCACAGATATTGCATCGCCTGTAGTAGCTCTGCCAACCTCCGGCTGAGCAGCCATCTGTGAGAGCGTAACCATATTGACATCCTCGGGCTTGCTTAGCTGCATACGATCAGCTATCAGTCCCTTAATATCGCGTCTGTAGACAAGCGTATCAATTAATTTGCGCTCCACAAAAAGCTTAGCAGGCGCAAAAGCCTCGCCGCGCTCAGCGATGGCACGTACGGAGTCGGCTTCGATACCGCGAGCCTTGGCGATGGTAGATGTGATGCTAGACCAAAGGCCATCGATATAGGTCTGTACCTGCTCCTTATTGGCCTCACTCATGTGATCGAGGATGAAAGGCTCTACGGCAGACTTGTAGGTGCCGACCTTGAAAACCTCGGTTTTGATACCGAGCTTAGAGAGGGCACTGCGCATCATCAGAGTGCTTGAGGCAATACCCATAATACCTATTGAGCCCTCGGGGTTGAGCAACACTTGATCGGCAACAGAAGACAAATAGTAGGCCTTCTGGCTAAAGTTGTCTGCATACGCCACGATAAATTTGCCAGAACCTCGGAAGTTTTCCAGAGCTCTACGTAGCTCATCAACGGATGCCATACCAGCGTGCATATCCTCGACATTGAGGTAGATGCCAGAGATATTCGGATTGTTTTTCGCCTTATGGATTGCGCGCACAGCCTCGGTAAGCGAGACAGGCTCATCCTGGTCTTTGGTGCTCAGAAGATTGTCTAGAGGATTGCTCTCCACAATCTCTGAGATTTGCGACAGGTTGATTTTAAGCACAGTATTAGCCTTAATGGCCACTGGCTCTGCCTCACTACTACCGAAGGTTGCCAAACTAGCTATTGCTCCAGCAATAAGTGAAAACAGTATAAAAATCAAGCACCCCGAGCCTGCTATAATACCAAGCAAAGAGGCAAAAAACATTTTAAGGAAACTTTTCATACGAACTGGTATAATACCGATTTTTATTTTGCTAAATCTATACAGGCTACAAATATAGCATATTGGGGTAAGAGGAGCAAGCCATCGAGCAAGAGCCGTAGAGAGCTTAACCAAATATCAGGAGTAAAGTGATTTTATAGGGCTCCTACAATCCTTGATGTTTTGAACTGAATACAAACATTTACCCTCATGGTAGGGTAAACATATTTACCCCAATAGCAATTTGATAATAAATCAATTAAGATACTTCCTCAAGCTCTGGGTTACTTGATGAACCAGTCTGCTAATAACCCTTCATTGCCCAATGTGAGGATTTGCACAGGTGTAGTTTAAGTCAAAAGCGAAAATATAAATCTAGCGTAAAGAAATCATAATAGGCTAATGATCGATTCGAAGGATTTAGGCCCACAACTCAGCTTTTTTAGTGAGAGTTTTTTTCGGATTGTAGAACTAATTTGCCACGATGTGTACACACATCGGAAAAGATTAGTGCACAGAAATTCTGAAATTTCGGCTTCGATCAGACAAAATCACCTCAAATACAACCATATATACCTGATTATTAGTTATATATAAAACAATTGATTTAACAGGGTCTTTTCATTTGGCTGGGACTAAGTGCCAAAATCAGGTCGGACGCGCTGTAGGGCTCGCTAGGGGGCAAATACGGGGTCTACCGCTTTTTGTTCTCTCACACCACAATCTCTCATCAACATTCTGAAATCTGGTCTAAAATTAATAGTCTCCTAAACATTTATTTTGATATTACGAGTTCGTGGTCATGTAGTGTACATCCCTATCTTGTTTTTCCGTAACTTCGCAAGACGCTACTTTCAACCCCAATCAAACAATCGGGGAGATAAGAGTCTTATTGATTATGTAGTATTGGGGATGAGATGCTTAGGAACCTCTGCTATCTCAGCCTCAGCTATTAGACTCTATGGCTAGGCTCCTTGGAGCTGTCGCCCCTGACTTCTGACCACAGATATTATGTTTGAGCTTGTTACATTTTTACTCTTCGTTGCCCTACTAGGAGCATTACTAGGAGGAGACAGCTTCGGGAGCTCCACTCGCAGAGGGTGTGGCTGTTTGGTACTATTGGTCATCATCTTTTTCATCCCAATGTCTTTGTACGGTCTCTTTATGTTATTCTCCAATTAAATTATTGTTTTCATAACCTATACTAAATCTTTATGAAGCGCGTTCTTCTTATTGTAGATCCACAGATAGATTTCATTACGGGAACCCTACCGGTACCCGAGGCTGCTGAGGCGATGGAGCGCCTCGCGCTCTGGATACGGGAGCACAGCAATCTCTACGATGCGATAGTTATCACGATGGATCAGCATCCATATAATCACTGTAGCTTCGTTGCTCATGGTGGCATTTGGCCCCCACACTGCGTACGCTACACAGAGGGAGCAGCTATCTACCCAGCTATCCACGAGCAGACGGTTCTCGCGGCTCTCTCGGGTAAGCCTCTACTCTATATAGAGAAAGCCACTACAACCGAGCGTGATGCCTACAGTGCATTCGCCGAGGATACCCCTCGTCTACTGCTCGATGCTGAAAAAATTTACCTCGCGGGGCTAGCTGGAGACTATTGTGTTGCCGAGACGCATCGCGACCTACTCAAAAATATCCCGAGTGAGCGTATCGAGCTGCTACACGAAGGAATAGCTTACATCAACAAACCAGAGTAGCAAACAGAATGGATACACAAGAACTACCTAAGGATAAACCAAAGCCCACTACGCGCCCCACTAGAGGGTCGATGGCATCAACCTTCTTCCACAACGAGTCCAACAACTGGAATTGTGCTCAGTCTGTCCACAAATCGCAACAAGAGCTTACAGGACTAAGCGATGAGCAGATCGAGCTAACCTATAGAAGCAAAGGTGGTGGCCGAGCCGAAGGTGGTATGTGTGGGGCTATCTACGCCGCTAGCGGCTTGGTAGGCGGAGAGCATTCGGCTAGACTAATCGAAGAGTTCCGCCAAAGAGCAGGAGGCCTGACTTGTGCCGAACTCAAAGGCAAATACAACCGCCCCTGCAGCGTCCTGGTCGATATGGCTCAAGAAATACTCCTTGAGACCCAAGCTACACAAAACGAAAAAACAGATGAAGACAACTAAGTACAAACTAATGGCTCTAGATGTAGACGGCACGTTGGTCAACTCTCAAGGGGTACTTACCGAGCCCGTCCGTGACGCTCTGCTCAAAGCCCAAGACGAGTATGGTATACGCCTAATCATCGCCTCTGGTCGTCCCACTGCAGGGTTGAGAGATATTGCCCAAGCTCTGCAGCTCGATCGATATAGTGGCTACTTGATGCCTTTCAACGGCGGAGAGGTCTACAACTGTAGAGCTAAAAATCCCATCGCATCATATCTATTGCCCGAGGGGATAGCCACTGAGATATACGATCTGAGCAAAGAGTACGGACTGACTATTCTCACGTACGATGCTGAGCATATCCTATCCGAAAACATTGACGACCCCTATCTGCTCAAAGAGGTAGGCATCACGGGTATGACACCCAAACAAGTAAGTTGCTTCGCGACTGATGTACCCAAAGCACTTCCTAAGTGCCTCATCGTCGGTCCAGCCGATCGCATAGAGGCTCTAGAGCCTATCGTTAGGGAGCGCTTCGCTGGTCGCATCAATGCCTTTCGGTCGCACCCTAGTTTCTTGGAGATCGTGCCAGAGGGCGTACACAAAGCAGCATCTCTAAGTCGCCTACTAGAGCGACTAGACTACGATCGTAGCGAACTAATCGCGGTAGGCGACAGCTTCAATGACTTGGAAATGATTCAATACGCAGGTCTAGGTGTCGCTATGGCTAACGCTCGCGAAGCAATCAAAGCCTGTGCCGACTACGTCACCAAGAGCAATGATGAGGATGGTGTAGCACATCTGCTCGCCAAGTATCTCTTCAACCATCATGATGAATCCCCCTATACGGTGGAGGAGTTCAACTCTCTCATCCCGGGGACTCTAATGGAAGCACTGGGAATCCGCTGCGTAGAGGTCGCTAAGGGCTACATTGTCGGGACCATGCCAGTGGATCATCGCACAGCCCAGCCGATGGGCATTATACACGGGGGAGCAAACCTAGCTTTTGCCGAGACTATGGCAGGCTACGGCTCACTTGCTCTACTAGAAGAGGGCGAGATGCAGGTCGGAGCTCAGGTTAGTGGCAACCACGTGGCCTCTGCGATGACTGGAGATATGATGCGGGCAGAGGCACGCATCATGCACCAAGGGCGCAGTACTCACGTATGGAGTGTAGAGATTTATTCACAAAAGTCGGGCAAACTCGTACATACAGCCCGAGTACTAAATAGTATTCTCAAGAGAAGGTAATTATTTATAATCATTAGGAATAAAGAGGGGAAGGATGAAAAGTAAGCGATTGCTCCTAGAGCTGGTCGAGTATCTCGATCTATTTGAACGTTTAGTGCCAGATGCAGAAGAAATGGGGATGCGTAGTTTCTTGACTTTTGTCGAGAGTATGCTCCCGGTACAGTGCGCCGAGTGTCCCTCGGCGCAAGAAGGGGCGCCAGCTGATGTGGGGATCGCTCGTCATCTTAGCTTGCTGCACCGCTATTCGAAGGCCTACATCAAGAAGGCACTCACAGAGAGTGAATACCTACAGACCGAGGAGGAGTACACTTATTTAGTCTGTCTGATGTCTGAAAACGGGCTAACCAAAAGTGAACTGAATAGCCGCAACGGCATGGAGAAAACCTCTGGTGGAGAAGTCATGAGACGCCTCAAGCGAGACGGTTTGATTGAGGAATTCCCCAGCAAGCATGACAGACGGAGCGTCAGCGTATTCATCACCCCCAAAGGGCGTGGCGAGCTATTTAAGGTCTTCCCCAAACTCCACATGGCAGCCAAACTGCTATCATCACCACTGAGCCAGAACCAGAGAGAGACTCTGCTCTTCCTATTGGAGCATCTCACTCATGAGCAAAGCCAGCACATCGGTCGTCTATCAGATGTTGGCCTGGAGGGCTTGATGCCATCGGACCAGTCGGATGAGGAGAGCTAATCTCGCATAAGGTAGAGCCTACCGATGGCGTCCAAATTATTTATATCAAATTCGATCAGTACAATTCCTAAGATTTGCCCATCGGGTAAGTCTTAGGGATTTTTCATTCAAAACATCAAAGTCAAACTAACATATAGTATGGTTGTGAGGGCATCTATTTTTATCATCATCCTAGCTCTAGTCAGCTTAACTTCTGCCATAGCACAGGGGGTACGCGGACGTGTACTTGGCGAACAGGCCAAACCCCTCGAGGGAGCGACCATTATCCTACAGACCTCCGACTCGACCTATCTATCTGGAGCAATAGCGAGTGCCGACGGCTCATTTAGCTTTGCTAACCATCTACCTAGATTCCGCCTGCTCATCCAGCATATAGGCTACCAAACGTATAGCTCGGAGCACCATTCTCCCCTAGTCGGAGACATCCATCTGGAGCCCATAGAGAATACACTCAAAGAGCTCTCCGTCGTTGGGCGAAAGCCACTAGTCAAGCTAGAGCAGGGCAAATTCGTTTACGATGCACCAGAGCTCCTGAAGGGACGAATTGCGAACTCTGCTTTCGACCTCATCAAACGCCTTCCATCTGTGCTGGAGACCAATGGCTCTCTGTCTCTCATTGGCACAAACGAGCTAACAATCGTGCTCAACGGACGACCCAGCACCATGTCCACAGGTCAGCTTAGAGCCCTACTGAGCTCAATGCCTGCCAGTCGAGTGGCAAGTCTAGAGGTCATGTATAGCCCAGAACCCAAATATCAGACACGAGGAGCTGTAATCAATGTAGTACTCCGCAGAGGCGAAGAGGCGCATTGGAGGGGTGAGGTGCAGACGCGCTATACAGAGCAGTATGCCTCTAGCTTCTCTGGGCAGGTCAATTTGCTATACGACTCCCCTACCTTTACCCTAGATGCGCTATACGCCCCCAGTCTATCTCGGTCTGTTTCGCCCATAGGGCTAGAGGGTTGGCACTATTTCCAAGGGAAGCGCCACGATCTGAATCAAGAGCAAACGATAAGCACAACCTCACAAGGCCATCTCCTGCGCCTAGGGGCTGACTATACCCCAAGCCAAGCGCATCAATTCGCTGCCTCCTACACGACCGATATGGCTCCTCACAGAGCGAGCCAAGCCCGATCGGTTGGTAGCTTCGAGCAAGACTTCAACGACAAGACTGCATCCTCCTATATGCACAATCTCTCGGCAAACTACAGATGGAGCAGAGGACTAGAGATTGGGGTAGACTACCTACACTATCGCTATACTAGCGACCAAAAGATGAGTATCGCCACCCAATCGGTTCATAGCCAGTTTGAGATCGACGCCTCTCAGTATGCCCATCAAGCCAAGGTCTATCTCAATGGGCACTTCAATTCCATCGCTAAGCTGCGAGTAACCTACGGAGGGATTGCGCTCCTAAACCAAACGCGAGACCAACAAACCGCTCACAGACTCAAGGGCAATCCCATTGCTCTACCCGACCTAAAGGGTCTAACCCAAGAGCAGATCTACGAGCTATACGCTGGCCTCTCGTACAAAATTGGTAATACTTGGCTCTCTGGTTCGCTAACGGGGGAGTACTACCACCGAGGGAGCACGGGCAGATGGCATATCTACCCCAACCTCTCACTCAACTATATGAAAACGCCCGCCCACATCGTGCAATTCTCTCTCAGCTCCGACAAGGATTATCCGCCCTACAAGCAGATGCAGCACAGCATCTCCTACCTTGATGTGTACAGCCAAGTCCATGGCAATCCTCTACTCACCCCAATGCGTACCCACAGGGCATCGCTCAACTATCTCTACAAGCAGGACTATGCGGTGCAGCTCTTCTGGACTTATCAGCCCAACTACTTCCAGCAGTCTGCCTATCAGTCTACCGAGGAGCTTGCCCTCATCTACAAAACGCTCAACTGGGACTATGCCCTACGCATGGGCGCTAATCTAGTTGCCCCGGTCAAACTAGGCAGTGTACTCGACTCCCGAATCACGCTAGGGATGATGCAGACGCGCCTAAAAACTAGCAACTTCCACGGGCATCAGCTAGACCGACAGAAGCTCAATGCATATCTATACCTAGACAATAGCATCATGCTACTAAGGAAGCCTAAGCTCTCGCTAGATGTCTCTAGCTACTTCGTCAGCCCTTCGATTCAAACCAACTACGACCTCACCTCACTCTGGCTCGTCAATGCGGGTCTGCAATGCTCTCTGATGGACGACCGGCTAACGCTTAATCTCAAGGGAAATGATCTATTCGAGACGGGAGCTCCTCTCCCCACGGCTGAGCTCGACGGCAACCGTCTACTCATGCATGTGGATAGAAATCTACGTAGCGTAGTCCTCTCTCTATCCTATCGCTTCGGCGGATACAAGAAGCGCAAGCACAATCAAGTCGACACTTCGCGTTTCGGCGGATAGTCTCTCTGCCTAGAGGTTTTATATTTCGGAGTGGGCATAATGGACTACAGATACAGATAAACATCTATATTTGTCAGGAGAATGAAGCAAGTAATTGTCTCACTTTAACAAATACACATCATGCTGACACCCGAAGAGATCAAGAAAGCTGGTTTTGCTACACGCACCATACACGTCGGAGCAGAGAAAAACATGTACGGCACACTGGCATCGCCAATCTACCAAACCTCAACCTTCATTTTCGACAATGCCGAGCAGGGCGGACGACGCTTTGCTCTAGAAGAGGGTGGCTACATCTACAGCCGTCTGGGCAACCCTACCTGCGCAACCGTAGAGGAGAAAGTGGCCTCTCTAGAGGGAGGTGAAGCCTGCGTAAGCGCTGCCTCTGGGATGGGAGCCATTACCTCTGCCATCTGGGTATGTGTGCAGGCGGGCGATCACATCATCGCGGGCAAAACACTCTATGGATGTACCTACGCCTTCCTAGAGCACGGACTCAGACGCTATGGCGTGGAGGTTAGCTTCGTGGATATGCGCGACCCAGAGGAGGTTCGCCGTGCGATGCGTCCAAACACCAAATTGGTTTATGTAGAGACGCCTGCCAATCCCAACATGTATTTGGCCGACATCGAGGCCATTGCCAAGATTGCTCATACCCAAGAGGGGGTACGCGTCATGGTAGACAACACCTACTGCACGCCCTACATCTGCCGCCCACTAACTCACGGAGCAGATATCGTCGTACACTCGGCGACAAAGTTTCTCAACGGACATGGCGACGTCATCGCAGGCTTCGTAATCGGTAATCAAGAGTACATCGACCAAGTTCGCCTAGTTGGCATCAAGGATCTAACGGGTGCATCGCTAGGCCCATTCGAGGCATTCCTCATCAACAGAGGGCTCAAAACCCTGCACATCCGCATGGAGCGCCACTGCGAGAATGCACAGAAGGTCGCAGAGTATCTAGAGAAACACCCTAAGGTAACGAGCGTTGCTTACCCAGGGCTAGAGAGCTTCCCTCAGAGAGAGCTTGCGAAGAAATATATGCGTCTATCTGGGTCGATGATCGCCTTCGAAGTGGCAGGTGGACTCGAGGCAGGGCGCAAATTGATGAACTCCGTTCGCCTATGCAGCCTCGCCGTTAGCCTAGGGGATACCGAGACGCTCATTGAGCACCCAGCCTCCATGACGCACTCGCCCTACACCGCCGAGGAACGAGCCGCTAGTGGTATATCCGAGGGGCTTGTACGCCTATCCGTTGGCATTGAGGATGCCGAAGATATCATCGCAGACCTTGATCAGGCACTGGCATTGATCTGAAAAATATCAACTAATACACATACAGAAGGGGCTGTGGAAAATTCGATTTCGTCCACAGCCCTTCACTCTTTATTTGAACCCCTAGATTTATATTTTAGCTCAAATTTCGGAATGTTGATGAGAGAATCACCTCACACCTATCTGATACCCAGCTTATATGTATAAGCTCCAATGCGCACGATATATACGCCCGACTCAAGGTCATCTAACGACCATCTAAACTCATCATCTCGAGGTATCGAAGCTCTGCGTAGCACTTGACCATCAAGCGAGAGCAACAGAATCTCTGTACCTGAACGCACATTCTTAATGATCACAAAGTCGCTTGCAGGATTGGGATAGATCAATACACTAGGCTCTACAATATCTTCAATATCTGTATCTTGCTTGAGGTTAACCTCAACCTTACACTGCTCCACAACAGTAAAGCGATATGGAGCCTCAAGCATGCGACCATTAATCTTAACTGCTTCGACTAGATAACCTGCCTCGGGCTTAACCACGAGAGTAATCTCTGTGCCATACTCTACAGCTGATAAATCCTGTGCACCTTCTACATGGAGCGTAGCATGTTCTAGCTCGGTAGGGAGCTCCACTCGGTAGCTCTTTTTGACAAAGCGAGCAACGACCTCCATATCACTTTCAACAACAAAAGTCATCGTAGCCTTGATATCCTTGCCTCCTGCCATCAGACTTGCGAGTTCGTAACCCTCAACTGGGAGAGCCTCTACGCTCAGCTTCGCACCATGAGGCACAGCATCTAGCCTTGCACCTTTGATTGTGATTACACCTTCGCCCTCGATCTTTTGGCTTACTCGGTAGCTCTTTTTGGCGAAACGAGCCACAACCTCCATATCACTTTCAACAACAAAAGTCATCGTAGCCTTGATATCTTTGCCTCCTGCCATCAGACTTACGAGTTCGTACCCGATTTCTGGTTCAACAAGTACCTTAAGCTGCTTCTTCGCTTCGACAGCCGAGAGATCAACATCAGGGATGCTGATACTTCCCCCTTCGCTTGAGGTAAGCGTCACCTTGTAATGGGGCTTAGGAGGGGTGGGAGTATCTGCCTTTCTAACCTCTAGGATACGGCGATATACTCCCGGTGCCCAAACGTCTCGGTCAGTGCCCGAGATATTAGCCATGATGTGTAACTCGTACGTATGCCCAGAGGGGATAGACTCGAAGGCCGTCATTGGAACCTTGGTCTTAGTATCAACAATGCCTAGGCTTTTGTTGGCATCAATAGTCAGCTCTTTGGTTGTGGCCAATGGGTATCTTTGCCCCGACTCAGGGTCTACGAGGTCGTAGCGCAGCATTCCCTTAAATACAGCCTTACCATCATTCTTGACCTCGCAGCCGATTGAGAGGTCCAAATCGTCCAAACGTTCGACGTCAAGTTCTTCTTCTGTCCAGACATCTTCGCCCACTCGAATCTCTAGGTTCTTAGTATTGTCGTTTGGTTTATCTAGATGGCTCTGTGGATTATGCTTGTAAACCAAGACTGGTAACCCCGAGCTCTCGAGTACCTCTAGACGATACGCCCCAAAAGGATTGCGAATCGGATAGCTCTTCTCTGGTAGCGTTTCGCTCGTCCCATCTATGTAATGCACCGTCTTACTGGGAATAAGGAAAAAGAAAGTAACATCGTAGAGACCTGCACTGAGCTTAGCCGATTCATCTGCCGAACACGAAACAATGCCATCGAAAGCACTATACCCAAAGAACTGGTAACCGGCCGTTTGGATCTTACGCACAACTGCTCCATTCTGACTAAGCTCCATGACGATATAGCCAAAGTCGGTAGACAAACGTGTTGGGTTAGACACAGAGAGCTGCAGCCCCCCCTCATGCCCTCTCCACAATAAGGCTGTTTGTTTGGGCGCTTTCGTCAAAGATAGCTCTATCTCGGTGGGCATTGTCGGTAGAATAATCTGCCCTTGGTTAATCTCGAGAGAGAGTGGCTCTCCGTACTCAACCTCTATCCAAGGTCCGAAATTAGTGTCGCCAGAAGTACCTCCAGTGGCAATAACTTCTCGGCACACAGCCCTCAATGTATAAACTCCATCTGCTGGCAGAGGCTGTAGAGTAATCGAAGCGTCTAGAGAAGGGAAATACGTCCCCTTGGAGATTTGGACAAGGTAAAGGTTGCTCTGCTCAAGCATAACCTCGTGACCAGAAGCACTGCGCAGGGAGAAGGCAAGCTCTCCACGGTATGTATCCGAGACCTTTGTGCCAAGTTTCGTAACGGTCAGACCGATTTTATTTTGACTTAGGTCTGTCGTTGTGGAGTTAATAGATAGTCCACCACTAGACTCGAAGGCATATCCTCTCTCTTGTGCAGGAAATGGCTCGTGCCCCGTCTTATCGGGGCGTACAAGGATAACGTCCTGGTATTGATTAAATCCACCACGACCACCTCCAATACCAAGAGACATTGGACTCATGAAGCTAAGAGCAAAGTAGCCGTTACTGAGGCCTCCCCAACCCCAGTTGGCATGCAGATAGCCATTCTCATCATAGCCATCTATAACCCAAGCATGGCCAGCCCCGTCCTGTGCTCCAGACATAATTATTGGATTTTCCAAATCTAGCTCTTGCTGTATAGACGATAGGAAGAGGGCGTTGGGAACATCATTTCGGGAGAGATGCCTAACGTGGTAGGAGAAGTATTCTTTTAGGGCGCGAGCGGCATCGTTCATATAGGCGCCACTACCACCATAGCGAGGCAAATTGTAGTTCATCTTGACGGCAATGCCAATGTCCGACATCAATCTAGCTACGGCCTCACCCTGCTCCTGAGTCCAACGCCCCTTTTTGTTATATCTGTAACCATTCCATTCCCAGTCGAACGCATAGACATCAGTCATCTTCGTCCAATCGTAAGTAGATTTGCTGAAGTCGGCGGAGAGCTCGGCAATCGAGCCTGAGCGAGGTTTGTATTTATACTCTCCCTTTCCCTGTGTGGGCCACTTGTGGTAATACATCACCTGAGCAATAGCTGTGGCCACGCAACCCGTTACAGTCCTCTCTTGTCCAATTTTGGGGGCTTGGTCGTTGAACGGCTCGTCTTGATTCCACAGGGATTTGGTCAGAGGGCCACGGATTACCTTTGGATTGGGCTTGGGGCTAGGACTAGGAAGCCCAGGGGTAATAGCATTACTACGTAGCTCCTTGACCTGCTCCTGATGTAACCGCAGAAGGCTCGAGAGCTGGAGAGGTAAGCTATTGAGCAAAATCTGTCCTTCGCTAGAGTAACCAAGGATAGAGGTTGTGGCGTCGTCTCCAGATATGATGACGAAGCCAGAGCGATCGGTATCATTGAAAATATAGTAAGCTGGCTCTACCCCACTAAGTTTCTCACTTTGGGCTAATCTCAGCTCACCTACTCGGTCAACTTGTACATAACGCTCTGCTAGGCGCATGGCCTGTTCTCTACCTATGGGACCTGCCCAGCTACTCCAAGTGAGGAGCAGGTACAGCCCAAAGACTAAATAAGATAAAATGGATCTCGGTTTCATGCCTTATTAGAATGATTCTTATTTATACAATAATAATATACGCGCAATAGTCAAAACTTACCTCCCCAGCTTGCACCAAGGCAGGCCAGGGATTAAGTCTTTCGGATTGGTTGGGGAAATGATTATTCACCGAATAGAGAATCTACAAACTCTTTTTTGCGGAAGAGCTGTAGATCATCAATGCCCTCACCCAAGCCAATGTATTTAACCGGAATTTTGAATTGATCGGAGATACCAATGACTACACCACCCTTGGCAGTGCCGTCTAGCTTTGTCACCGCTAGCGCATTTACCTCTGTAGCCGCAGTGAACTGCTTAGCCTGCTCGAAAGCATTCTGCCCCGTAGAGCCGTCCAAAACGAGCAGAACCTCGTGCGGAGCATCGGGTACAACCTTCTGCATCACACGCTTGATCTTGCTTAGCTCATTCATCAGCCCAACCTTATTGTGCAGACGTCCCGCCGTGTCGATAATAACAACATCGGCCTCCTGACGGACTGCGGCGTTCAGCGTATCGAAAGCGACCGAAGCTGGGTCGGCATTCATCTTTTGCTTGATGAGGGGTGTATCGGTGCGTCCTGCCCAAATCTCAAGTTGCTCAATAGCTGCAGCACGGAAGGTATCGGCTGCTCCTAGCACTACTTTGAGGCCCGCTTTCTTGAACTGATGTGCCAGCTTACCAATGGTGGTTGTCTTACCGACGCCATTGACGCCTACTACCATGATTACGTATGGTTTAGCTCCCTCGGGGATGCCAAAGGCGTCACCATCGATGACACCATTCTCGGTCAGCAGTGCAGCAATCTCCTCTCTTAGTAGAGTCGTCAGCTCGCCTGTGGTTACATACTTATCTCGCGCCACGCGCTCCTCAATGCGTCGGATGATTTTGAGAGTCGTCTCTACGCCTACGTCTGAGGTTACAAGGACGTCTTCGAGATCGTCCAGCACATCATCATCGACCTTGCTTTTGCCTGCAATAGCTCGAGTAAGCTTGGAGAATACGTTTTCCTTGCTCTTATTTAGCCCTTCGTCGAGCTGTGCCTTCTCTTCCTCTTTCTTTTTCTTGGAGAAAAAACTAAATAGTCCCATAGTGTTTAGTCCATACGATTTTTATAATCCTCGTAGCTATACTCACGGAGCATCTGTAGTGACCCATCGAGACGATGGAATGCGATAGACGGATGGGGAATGCCATTGAACATATTCGTCTTGACTGTAGTATAGTGGAGCATATCCTCAAAAATAATCCGCTGCCCAATCTCTAGTGGTTGCTCAAACGCCCAATAGCCGATGAAGTCGCCACTTAGGCAGCTATTCCCCCCGATGCGGTAGGTGTGCGCCATCTCTGTGTGCGTCTGTACGATACGTGCACCTCGGATAGCAGGCTGATAGGGCATCTCTAGGCAGTCTGGCATGTGGCAGGTGAAGGATACATCGACAATCGCAGTCTTGATGCCGTGATGCTCGACGAGATCGATCACTGTAGCCTCGAGGTAGCCTGTCTGCCAAGCAAAGGCGCTCCCTGGCTCTAGGATGAGCTTGAGGTGCGGATGGCGCTCACCGAAGGCACGTAGGGTCTCTATGAGATGCTCTACATTGTAGTCCTTACGCGTCATCAGATGCCCGCCACCCATATTCAGCCATTTGGCTTGCGCTAGGGCGTTGGGGAAGTTGTGCTCGACAATCTCAAGCACCTCACTCAGATTCTCGGCGTCGCCCTCGCAGAGGACGTGTAGATGCAGCCCCTCAACTCCCTCGGGCAGGCGATCCCCTAGCTCACCTGCCGTAACGCCAAACCGAGAGCCTGGTGCACAGGGGTTGTAGAGATCCGTCTCTACGACCGAATACTCAGGATTGATGCGTAGACCAAAGGACACACCTTGGCTCGCCTCCATCTGCTCGCGCAGAAGCTCAATCTGGCTTAGCGAGTTGAATGTGACGTGGCTACTATATTTGAGTATTGTGGGGAAGCTCTCGGGGGTATATCCGGGACTAAAGGTATGGGCTGGTGCTCCCATTTCTTCGTAGGCTAGTTGAGCCTCGTAGATAGAGCTAGCAGTGCTATGCTTGATGTATTCGCGGAATACGGGGAACGTTTTCCAGAGGGCATAGGCCTTGAATGCCAGAATTACTTCGGCTCCACTTCGTTCGGCAACTGAACGGATTAGCTCCAAGTTGCGGCGCAGTAGGCTCTCCTCTAGCACGTAGCAAGGCGACGGAATGCTATTGTTCATTTAATTATAGTCGTATCATCTTTATTTGTACAAAGATAAGAAACTGTTTGCAAACTACCCTACTCCCCCGAAACTAGACCGTGGGAGAGTCTTTGGCACAGGAAACACACCTTTAGAAACCTTTGCAAAAGGAGTCTAAATTGTTAACGTCCTCGACCTTTGCCATAGAGCCTTGGCAATTATGTAGGGCATTCAACTTGCCATTCATGAGCATGACGACATAGAAGTAGTCAAAGACATGTATAGCCTCGGGGGTATCCCTACCACACCTGCATCACGCCCAATATCGGATGAAGCATAGATAACCCTCTAGAAGTCAAAAAACGACAAAACCCTTAATATATTTTTCTATAGGACTCACATATATTTGCAATTTATTCTTAACTTCGGTGCCTGTGAGGAGTTTGTTTTTAGGTTTTTAAGACTGGAACTTGCCTAGTTCTTGTAAGTTTAGACTAGACGAAGGCAGTTTTCAGTTTAAGTTCGCAGGAGTACCCTCGGTACTTTCCCAAATTAGGAAGCAAGAACAGACTACTTCGTAGTGAGAGCTCAGGCCAATGTCTGGGCAGTGAGGACAATTCGTTTTCTCTAGGTCAGTCGGAAGGGCCGAACGACCTCCTAATTGATAATTTAACTTAATTAAAAGCAGCGGATTATGAGAATTAAAAAATTACTTCAATTCATCTCTGTAGGAGTATTAATCTTGACATTTGGCGTTGCGAGCGCAAATGCTCAGTTAAATACCAACAAAAAGTATGTATTTACTGGGATAAGCTTAGTCAGTAAAGACTACCCTAACATCAAAAATGGTTTCGAGTTGAAGTACGACAAAAAACTCCAGCTTACAGAAGTCGTTATTTGGAAAATGAAAGACGACTTGAGCGGAGGTCGACTTGTGGCTAGAAACAAAATCGCCACCGATGGTCATGGGCGTATTACGACGATAGATATATACTCGGCACCTCAGGTATCGGAGCCAATAGAGCCATTCCCACATGACACGAGGATTGTTTACTCGTACGACAAGGATGGCAAGCCCACCAAAAGGGAAGTATTCGACCCAGAAACATCTATGACGGAGCCAGATATGTCGGCGACTTTCAAACACGATGCTCAAGGAAGATGGATTAAACTAGAGGGAACTGGAGGCGGATTCTTATCCCGAGACTATAACGAAAAGGGACAGTTAATTCGAACACAATTCTTCGCGCCTAATCACAGTAAAGGGGAATACGAGACATATGAATATAACGCTCAAGGAAAGCTAGTCAAGAAGAACTGGTACTACTCAGCCGATAGTAAGATTATCGACAAGTATCAAGAGCATCGATATGATGATAAGGGCGTACTCAAAGAGACTGAACTATATCTATGGAGTAAAACGAAACAGAAGTACACTTCTTTTGGGGTAGTCAAATTTAAGTTCGATACCAATCAGAAGAGCGAAGACGTATACTTCCCTACTTTCTACTTCTTCCTCGAAGATCCGTTCTACCACATTGATATCCCCGACTACTACCTAACCCCTGGCATGCGTCAGGAATCACTTGATTTAGGCGATGGGCTGTCATATGTATTCCACTACGAACTCAGCTCAAAAATTGTTTCCACAGACCATGTAGGGGCTATCAACGGCCAAACCAAAGTTTACAAGAATGGTCAGACACTCATAGTAGAAGGACTAGATATAGTCCGGACAGAGATACACAGTCTAGACGGGAAGCTCATTTTCAATTCCCAAAAGACAGCCGATAGACTCGACATCCCAACGAGCCATCTCCCCACAGGTCTCTACCTCATAAGCACAACGGACAAGAATGGCCGTAAGCAGGTAGACAAAGTAAGCCTATAAGTGGCATAGATTATAGACAAATCAACGCAAAACTAAGAACTAGGCACTTATGAAACTGAAGTTTTTGGCCATTTGGAGTATCCCACTATTGTCCCTTGTACTCCTGCTCTCTTCATGTGAGAAGGACAAACCCAACATAGATCCTACACCTGAGAAAAAGGAAGAACCTAAAAAGGAAAAGGAAGAGCCTAAAAAGGAAGAACCCTCTCCTAAAAAAATGACCATCAAGACCGATGGCAAAGTTCTGCACTTCTTACCAGCAGATATAGAGAAATATATTTGGGACTATAAGAAGCACAAGAGCGAATTCGTATACAAAGCGGACAAGGTCTGCGTGATCGACTTCAACGCAACCTGGTGTGCCCCCTGTAGAGCGCTTAAACCTCACCTTGATCTCTTGGCGAAAAAGTATGATGGTCAGGCCTATTTCATAGGGGTGGATATCGACCAATCCGACTCCATGGGATCCAACAAGGAGGTATTCAAGAGATGTTTGGAGATATTTTATCCAACCAACAAACAGTTCGGCGGCAGTATTCCAGCGATGATTCTTGTATCGGCAGATGGCAAGAAGATTAAGACATTGGTTGGATTCTCCCGAAAGGTTCTTGACGAACTAAACGCTTTCGTGGAGGAGCACAAGTAATCTAATCGTCTAGCACACCTATCGGCCATTCCGAGCAGTAGCTAGCAAATCGCCCCATTGCTCTCAATAGATAGAGCAATGGGGCGATTCGTTTGAGGGAATGTTTCTACCCTTGAGCTACAAGGGGATCTTACCCACTCGCTCGGTATGCCTCCCTCCCTCGAAGTCGGACGTCAAGAAGGCCTCGACAATCTCTCTGCACTGCTGCTGGGAGACGAAGCGCCCAGGGATAGAGAGGACATTGGCATCGTTGTGAGCACGTGCTAGAGAGGCAATCTCTGCATTCCAGCACAGAGCTGCACGCACAGATTTGTGCTTATTGAGAGCCATAGAGATGCCATTACCGGAACCACAGACAGCCACACCCATAGCGATCTGACCTAAGTCCATGGCACGCCCAAGGGCATGGGCGAAGTCGGGGTAATCGACACGCTCGGAGCTATAGCAACCGAAGTCCTCGACCTCGATTCCATGCTCGAGCAGAAGTGTCTTGACAAACTCTTTGATCTCATAGCCTGCATGGTCGCAGCAGAGACCTAGCTTCTGGATCTTCGACATAGCCTATCTTGTTTAGCGAGACATCACTTTCTTAACCTGCTCGTAGACATTGGCAGCAGTGAAGCCGAGCTTCTCATCGAGTACCTTGTATGGAGCAGAGAAGCCGAAGGAATTAAGCCCCCAGATACACTTCTCGCACCCAACGAGGCCGAGTAGGTTGACGGGCAAACCTGCCGTTAGACCAAAGCGTAGCACGCCGAGAGGTAGGACCTCGGCTTGATATGCCTCGCTTTGGCGACGGAATAGCCCCTCGCTAGGCACAGACACAATCTGCAATCGGATGCCATCCTTGCGCAGTAGCTCGGCTCCCTCTACGAGTGTAGACACCTCGCTACCAGTAGCGATCAGTACAACCTCTGGATTCTCATCCTTCGACACGATATAGCCACCACGAGCGGCCTGCTTAGCCTCTTCGTAGCGACTAGCACCAGCCTTGAGCGTGGGCAAGTCGTTGATATTCTGGCGAGATAGGATAAGCGCCGTAGGCGTCTTGACGTTGCGCATGGCTAGCTCCCAAGCGACAGTCGTTTCCTGTACGTCGGCCGGACGAAGTACGAGGACGCTATTCTCACCACTATGGTTCTGTAGCTTCTCCATCAAGCGGATCTGAGCCTCCTGCTCTACTGGCTCGTGCGTTGGTCCGTCCTCTCCTACACGGAAGGCGTCGTGCGTCCAAATGAATTTGACGGGGAGCTCCATCAATGCAGCCATACGAACCGCAGGCTTCATGTAGTCGCTGAAGACGAAGAACGTACCGCAAGCAGCAATCACACCACCATGAAGAGCCATACCGATGCAGAGGCAAGCCATAGTCAACTCTGCTACCCCAGGCTGTAGGAACGCTCCGCCGAAGTCTGTAGCCGTGATGGCACGTGTCTTCTTGAGGAAGCCATCCGTCTTATCGCTATTGGATAGATCCGCCGAGGCAACGATCATATTCTCAACCTTGCCTGCTAGAGCCCCCAAGACGGTGGCTGAGGCAGCACGCGTAGCCTGATTGGGCTTCTGCTCGATAGCACTCCAGTCAATATCAGGCGTAACACCAGCGAACCAATCATCCATCTTCTTGCCTAGCTCTGGATACTCGGCACGCCAACGAGATTCTTCCTCGGCACGAGCTTGAGCCAGCTTATTAAGCTCATCTATACGTGCATCATAGAGCGCCTGCACCTCGGGGAAGATTGTGAAAGGTTCGTCGGGATTGCCTCCGAGGGCTTTGATTGTAGAGGCGATACAGGCTCCTGCAGCAGAGAGAGGCTGACCGTGTGTACTCACAGCCCCCTCAAACGAAGTACCATCTGCCCCCACTACGCCCTTGGCCATGACCGTGCGACCAATGATAAGCGTTGGTTTGCCTACAGTAGCCTTGGCCTCTGTAAGCGCCTTGCGAATCTGGTCGATGTCGTGCCCGTCGATGTCGATGACGTGCCAGCCCCAAGCCTTGTACTTGAGGGCAATATCTTCCGATGTTACCTCACTTACCTTGGTAGAGAGCTGCACATCGTTGGCATCGTAAAACATAACTAGGTTATCAAGCCCTAGATGCCCTGCGATACGACCACCACCCTGGGAGATTTCCTCTTGTATACCTCCGTCCGAGATATACGCATAGATTGTTTGGCTCATCACCCAACCTAGACGATGCTCTAGGAACTTCTCCGCAATGGCTGCTC
>JAUMYV010000124.1:0-849 GCA_030528445.1 Porphyromonadaceae bacterium
CATGATATAGGCATTGTAAAATTAAGCTCAGGTGTATAACGCACACCGAGATTAGATATGCTTTCTTCTAACTTCTGACTAAACCAACTATCAGAGAATTCATCTTGACCAAACCAATAGTATCTTCGACCAGCATGCTCTGATTTGCTCAATCTATCAAATATCTCCGAATCACCCCAGTATTCAAACTCGATCTCACGCCATTGCCTATGAGCGATCTCTGCCCAAGCAGTAACCTTTTCATTCCACCGATCCAATAAAGATTTTCGACCACTACTTCTAGCGTCTGCTCTATCGAGAGGAATACAGATATAATACCTTGTCAAACGAGGATGCTTCAATAGAGCTGTTTCAAACGATTCTTGGAGTTGATTCCACTGAGAATTCCCCATGGAGCTAAAGAACTTAGCTTGCCAACCAAATTCATCACCATTATCTAGGATACAATAGGCCTCAACTCCTGCATCGGGAGCAGCTACTCTTACAAATCTCTCCTTACCCTCTATATCCTCTGCTCTTGCCAACTGACAAACGAGTTCTTCAAAGGCATTCTTTTGATCTCCATTATAAGACCTTAGTTTAGTCCATTCTATATTCATCATCTAACGGATTATCCACTTTAACATCATAAAAACAAAAGGGCGAAAGCAACAGAGGCCTCCAAAAGAAAAATATTTTCTTCGTCGCCAAATATAGCTTTTTCCACACAAGTCCATATATGAAATAAAGCCGAATGGAGTTTTGCGCCGTCAGGTTGCAGAGTCGCTATCGTGCTCAGAAATTCTTTGGAGCAAGCGTTTCTCTATATATAGGAAGCCTTGCTCTATGTATATATAATCTTTCTCTATG
>JAUMYV010000124.1:859-4496 GCA_030528445.1 Porphyromonadaceae bacterium
AGAGATAAACTATCTCTAAAGATTTTGTCAGGGTAAACATAGTTTCTCAATCACCACCTCATTCTTGATTCTTTACACTTTTGAGCTACAAAGCTGACAAAAAACAAAATTAGTGTTACAATGCTCCGCCCTGTGTTTGTGGCAAACGTAGTACCTTTGTCCGTCGGTAAAGTACAGTAAAACCTAAATTACTTCTATGACTCAAGTCAATGACCTAACCCCTGGGCGCAAAGCCATTGTGGGGGTTCAGTATCTATTCGTTGCTTTTGGCGCAACGGTACTCGTACCCCTCCTAGTAGGCCTAGACCCCTCTACAGCCCTCTTCTCCGCAGGCGTCGGCACACTCATCTTTCATCTAGTAACCAAAGGCAAAGTGCCTATCTTTTTGGGTAGTAGCTTTGCCTTCATTGCCCCCATCAAGAGTGCGACCGAGCTATACGGGATCAGCGGTGCGCTATTCGGCATCCTCGGGGTAGCCTTGGTCTACATCTTGATGTCTCTGCTAATTCGGTCGTTTGGGATTAAGTTCATCACACGCCTATTCCCTCCCGTAGTCATCGGGCCAATCATCATGCTCATCGGCCTCTCCCTCTCGAGTGCGGCGGTGGGCATGGCAGCATCGAACTGGATTTTGGCGATTATCGCTCTCTCCGTAGCTATTGCTGTCACACTCTACACACGAGGCATCCTCAAGCTCATCCCTATATTCTGTGGCATCATCGTTGGCTACCTAGCCGATTTGATTTTCTTCGACGTCGATCTAGCCCCTATTGTTGCGGCGGAGTGGTTCTCCCTACCCCAACTCATCCTACCCGAACGCCTCATGTGGGAGCCTATTCTGTACATGATCCCTGTGGCTATAGCTCCCGTCATCGAGCACATCGGCGATGTCTATGTCGTCAATAGCGTCGCACACCGAAACTTCGTACAGGACCCAGGTCTACACCGCACAATGCTTGGCGATGGGCTGGCATGTCTATTCGCGTCTCTAATCGGCGCTCCCCCCGTGACGACCTACTCCGAAGTAACAGGGGCGATGTCTCTGACCAAGGTTACTGACCCAGTAGTGTTTCGCATCGCAGCTATCACGGGGATTATCTTCTCGATGGTAGGTAAGGTCAGCGCGCTGCTCAAAAGCATTGACCCTGCGGTACTCGGTGGGATTATGCTCCTTCTATTCGGGACTATTGCAGGCGCTGGCATCAACAATCTGCTACATAGCAAAGTCAATCTAGGCAGCTCGCGCAACGTGGTAATCATCTCCGTTACGCTCACCACTGGCATCGGTGGCGCCGTGCTACAGATGGGCAACTTCACTCTAGCTGGCATTGGGCTATCGGCAGTTGTGGCCGTATTGCTCAACCTAATTCTCCCTCAACCCAAGCAGGAGGAGTAAGGCTATCGGCATACACCCAATCATCAACTCTATAAATCCTATAAACATTAAATAAATGATGAAACATTTCTATCTTCTTCTGCTGGCTTGCCTAGCTCTAGTCAGCACCGAGGCGCAGAACGTGCAGCTACACTATGACTTCGGGAGCAAGATGGGCGACGTGCACAAGGGGCGCCCAAGCCTGACGACAACGATCGAACAATTCCGCCCAGACAAATGGGGCAATACTTACTACTTTGTCGATATGGACTATCAGGACTCTGGTATTCGCTCGGCATATTGGGAAATCTCTCGTGAGCTACGTTTCTGGAAAACACCCCTATCGCTCCATCTAGAGTATAATGGTGGCTTGAGCAATCAATTCTCCTACAAGGATGCTTACCTCTTTGGAGCGACCTATGCCTACAACAACAAGGACTACACTTTCGGCATAAGCATTACTCCGATGTACAAATACCTCTCCAAGCAGGAATACCCCCACTCGGCACAGCTGACGGCAGTATGGTACTGGCATTTCGTAGACGACGCTTTCACCTTCAACGGCTTTATGGACATTTGGGGCGATCGCAACTTCGAGGGTAAGAATATGACCGTCTTCCTATGCGAACCACAGTTTTGGGTTAATCTCAATCGCTTCGAGGGATTCGCCGATAAGTTTAATCTAAGTATCGGAGGTGAGATAGAGATTAGCTACAACTTCCCGGTACAGAACAATAAGCTCCACGTAATCCCCACCCTAGCGGCTAAGTGGACATTCTAGGATATTAGCTTATTTATTCAATACGACTCTATATAGGACCTATTGCCTAGAATATGAATTTATACAAAGCCTTGGGGTTCGACCCCAGTAAGCACAGCATACGCACAGAGATCACTGCAGGGCTAACTACATTCCTCACGATGAGCTATATCCTTGCGGTGAATCCCGACATCCTAAGTGCCACAGGTATGGACAAAGGGGCTGTCTTCACGGCTACTGCGCTCGCGTCTGCCCTCGGCACGATACTCATTGCTTTCCTGGCCAAACTCCCCTTCGCCCAAGCTCCAAGTATGGGCATCAATGCATTCTTCGCTTTCACGCTCGTGGGTGCTATGGGCTATAGCTGGGAGACTGCGCTAGCTGCGGTATTTGTCGAGGGGATTATCTTCATCCTGCTAACGATTTTCAATATTCGAGAGCAGATTGTACGCTCAATCCCGAAGAACCTACGCTACGCAATCTCGGCTGGAATCGGTATGTTCATCGCTTTCATCGGACTCAAGAATGCGGGCATCATCGTATCTAACCCTGCCACCTTCGTCGCTCTGGGGGAGTTCACATCGACAGCCTTGCTGGCCTGCATCGGCATTCTCGCCTCTGGAGCCCTCGTCGTACTCAAGGTGCGTGGGGCACTCTTCTACGGCATCGTCTTCTGTACGATCATTGGGATTCCACTTGGGGTAACCACGATCCCAGAAAGCTTCCTTCCCATATCCATGCCACAGTCACTAGAACCGACTTTCTTCAAGTTAGACTTTAGGCCACTACTAAATATGGATATGGCTCTGACGATCTTCGCCCTCGTTTTCATGGATATCTTCAACACCGTTGGGACGCTCATCGGGGCAGCAGCGAAGACCGAAATGATGGACAAAGACGGGAATGTCAAGAACATCAAGCCTGCGATGATGGCCGATGCCCTCGCTACGTCTGCAGGTGCGGTACTAGGCACCTCAACTGTAACGACCTTCGTAGAGAGTGCCTCTGGTATCTCCGAGGGTGGACGTACGGGTATGACTGCCCTGACTTCGGCTTCCCTATTCTTACTTGCTCTATTCCTCTCGCCCCTCTTCTTGCTGATTCCCTCTGCTGCCACCACTGGGGCTCTCGTACTCGTTGGGGTCTTTATGCTCGAGGCGATACAGGAGATAGACCTATCGGATATGTCCGAGGCACTCCCCTCTTTCATCACGATGCTGACAATGGTACTGACCTACAACATCGCCGAGGGAATGGCTCTAGGGTTAATTAGCTATACAATCGTGAAGCTCCTAAGCACACAGTGCAAACAGATTAGCCCAGCCCTCTATATCGTGACGGCTCTACTGATCTTGCGCTACATCTTCCAGTAGACTGCGAGACGACTCATCCAAACATTAAGGGGGCTGTGGCGAATTTCCATAGCCCCTTTCTTTTATCTAGGAGTGAGATCACCAATCTTCAATTGTAGCTTCGGAATAGGTAATATAGAGAGCCTCTGT
>JAUMYV010000017.1 GCA_030528445.1 Porphyromonadaceae bacterium
CGTAGGTATGTAACCACCAGCATGAGTATTACCGCAATAGTTATACCGATACCGATTGGCTTACTGTAGCTCATGACCGTAGGGATCAACTGATCCTCTGGCACGATATGCCCTAGGTAGTAGCCTAGGGCTGCAAGGATGATATTCCAGACGCCAGCACCAATGGTCGTATAGAGCAGAAAAGGCATCAGCTTCATACCCGATAGTCCCGCAGGGATAGAGATGAGCTGACGAATCCCTGGGATCAGACGCCCCACAAGGGTAGAGGTCGCACCATTTTTCTGGAAGTAAGCCTCGGCCTGCTCCACTTTCTCGCGACTAAGCAGGCACATACGCCCCCATTTACTCTCGGCGAAGCGATAAACGAGCGGACGGCCTAGGTAGCGCGCTAGATAGTAGTTCACAAGCGCCCCAACGTTGGAGCCGAGAGTCGCAGCCAATACGACTAACACGACGTTCATCTTGCCATTCGCTGCTAGATAGGCAGCAGGTGGCACGACGACCTCGCTCGGGAAGGGGATGAAGGAGCTCTCAATCGCCATCAGTACCGCTACCCAAAAGTAATTGAGGTGATGCAGGATCTCTTGAATAAACTCTAATGATTCGAGCATAAGTTTGGAGATGCTTAGATTACTTATTTACCTTCTTCCAAGTATCTTTCAGCCCAACTGTACGGTTGAAGATAGGGCGCTCTGGCGTGCTATCCTTATCTAGACAGAAGTAGCCAATGCGCTGGAACTGGTAGGACTCCCCTAGCTTGGCCTCTGTAAAGAATGGCTCGATGCGGCAGCGTGTGAGCACCTTGAGGCTATCGGGATTAATCAGCTCCGCTAGCGTCTTATCCTTGACTGCAGAGGGGTCTTCGTCCGTGAAGAGGCGATCGTAGAGACGTACCTCGGCCTCTACACTATCGGCACAGGACACCCAGTGGATAGTTCCCTTGACCTTACGGTTAGCCTCGGGCATACCGCTCAGCGTCTGTGGGTCGTACTCGGCATAGACCTCTACCACATTACCCTCAGCGTCCTTCTTGCAACCTGTACACTTGACGATGTAGGCGCTCTTGAGGCGCACCTCCTGCCCAGGGGTCATACGGAAGTATTTCTTAGGCGCATCCTCCATAAAGTCTTCGCGCTCTATGAAGAGCTCACGGCGGAAGGTAATCTGGTGATGGCCTGCACGCTCATCCTCGGGATTATTGAGGAAGTCCATCTCCTCTGCCTTATCCTCGGGATAGTTGGTGATGACGAGCTTCACAGGGTCGAGCACAGCCGAACCACGTAGAGCGTGCTTGTTGAGGTCTTCGCGCACGGAGTGCTCTAGCAAAGCCACATCAATAATCCCATCGTACTTGGTATAGCCTATCTTGTCGATGAAACTACGGATTGAAGCAGGCGTATAGCCGCGACGACGGAAGCCACAGATTGTAGGCATACGTGGGTCGTCCCAGCCACTGACCAGCCCCTCCTGCACGAGCTGCAACAGCTTGCGCTTACTCATCATCGTATAGGTTAGGTTCAGACGGTTAAACTCAAACTGGCGTGGGCGATATTCGCTATCTGCAGGCTTGAGTAGGTCGATGAAGTAGTCATAGAGCGGACGATGTACCTCAAACTCTAGAGTACAAATCGAGTGCGTTACACCCTCGAAGTAATCACTCTGCCCATGGGCGAAGTCGTACATCGGATAGACGTGCCACTTGTGCCCGGTACGGTGGTGTGGGTGCTTGATGATTCGGTAGATGATTGGATCACGGAAGTGCATATTGCTATGTGCCATGTCTATCTTGGCACGCAGAATCATAGCCCCCTCCTCAAACTCGCCAGCATTCATGCGGCGAAAGAGCTCTAGGCTCTCCTCGGTGGGACGATCGCGGTAGGGGCTATTGACACCGGGGGTCGTAGGCGTCCCCTTCTGCTTGGCGATCTCCTCGGCACTCTGCTCATCAATGTAGGCATGCCCCTCTAGGATGAGGCGCTCGGCAAACTGATAGAGCTGCTCGAAGTAGTCGGAGGCGTAGTACACCTCTCCCCACTTGAAGCCCAGCCACTCAATGTCCTCACGGATAGCATCAACGTATTCGACATCTTCTTTGGCAGGGTTGGTGTCATCGAAGCGCAGGTTGCAGACCCCGCCGTATCTCTCGGCAATCCCGAAGTCCATACAGATGGCCTTAGCGTGGCCGATGTGTAGATAACCATTGGGCTCTGGTGGGAATCGCGTCTGCAGGCGACCACCATTCTTGCCTGCACAGAGGTCACTCTCGACAATCTGCTCAATGAAGTTGAGGCTCTTCTTGCTCTCTATTTCTTGCTCGGTTACTTCATTCATAATCTATACTATATTGTAGTCTTACTCATTTTAGTTAGGCTAACCAATGGTTCAGTATCCGATTGGTCAAATTTGGGACACAAAGTTACACATTTACGCTCGATTACCTGCCTCCCCATGCCCGCTCTTGCTCATAGGATATGCTCGAAGACCAGATCCGTCATCAAATGTCGCGACCCAAAGGGCAATCTCCATAGAACCAAATAGGACAAAGCCTCATTATTCGGCCTCGTCCTATGACTGTAACTAAATCAAACTCTATTCGGATCTATTGAGCGGAAAAACCCAGCAACTAAAACTAATACACATCTCCATACGACTCACTAACAATCAAACATTTATACAAACAAATAAAAAAACAAGCACATATTTTTTTGAGTAAACGAAAAATACATTTAAATTTGCCAAATAATAGTCTGTGGATATTTAGGACAGTATTCATAAAGGAGGAGAATAGAACATTACGGTATTCAGCAATAATGTAAATTATTTCTAATTCAAATTTCTTTTAACTAGAGACTAATAATGCATTAGATTTCTTTTACAATCCTAAAACATCCCTATGATATTAATGACGCTTCACGGCGGCACCGTTTGCTTTGCACTTTGTATCTGCAAGCGTTCCTAAATGTCGGCGTATTTTGTGGACTTTGATCATCGGCAAACTCACTTGACCGATATGATGGAGGAGAGGACTACTCTCTATTGAGTATTCTATCCACGCCCACATTAATCTTCTATATGAAATAGGATAAAAGGAGTATTGACTCTAATAATTTGATGAAATTCTAATTTGATGAGACTTATGAAGAAAAAACAGATTTACGAACCACCTCTAGTCAACGAGATGAGGTTCGGACTGGGTGTATCCCTGCTCTTTGAGTTCTCCGCAGAGGGAGATTATATAGAATGGGGAGATGACTACAAGGATTCTGGAGGTGGCGGTTCGTCGGCAGAGATTTGGACTCCTGGAGGTGTCGTATAGAGCCTCGCTACCCAAATCAACAATGGACTAAATATTATTCAAGACCACCCGATGTACTCCTAGCGCCATCATCTATCCTAGGTCACATATGGTGTCTGCTTAATTAAATTACTACGATACAAAAGATGAACAGTAAAAAGATATTTACCCTATTGCTCGCCTTAGGACTACTGTGGTCCTGCGACAAGAAAAAGGATGAACCTCAACAGTCATCTGAGGGCTTCTCTCTCGAAGCAGAAGCTGATGCTGATGCACTCGGACTAAAAGGCCTGCGTGGAGCTTTCCAGTTCGATGTTAAGGATAGAGTGAAACTCAAGATGGTGCCCAAGGTGGAGTCTTTCAAGACCCATGCATTCTTTAGGCATAGACTAAAGCCTGATGTTTTGGGTTATGCTGAGATAAACTGGACAATATCCGATTATGATGCTACGACCAACAAAGTGAAGCTGAAATTCAGAACCAAGAATCTCAAGGTTGAGAAGATTGGCCCCAGCTACAACCCTGCTAATCAGGAATATCTGACCATAGTAGCCAACGAAGATGAAAACAATCCATACTGGTTCGTCGCTGGAGTCATGGGAGCACCCGACAGTTGGGTTAATAAAAAAACAGGACGAGTACACTTCAAGGCTATGCCAACGGCCTCTGAAGGGAGCAAAGCTGATGGCGACAAAGAAATTTCCCAAGAAATCCATGCTCCTCTGCTGAGTACATTCACACAGATTCAGCCTGACTTCCGATCCAACCCAAAGAATCTCAAAAAGGGACGAATCCACAAGTGGAGATTCCTTGCTAGGGGTATGATGATTAGGATTCGCCTAGACAATGACACTGATATCAATCTCAACAATGCCCCCATACGCCTAAGCTCTACAGACAACAGCTTGGTAGGAGATGCCCAAATTGGCTTCTCTAGCACTGACGTGCCACGAGTAGATCTCCTGAGCGAAAAGTCTAGCCCTAAGTTTATCTTCGACACGAGCAAGCCTCCTACACTCAAGATTACGCAGCCCAAAGGGAAGCAAGATGTTACCCACATGCTCTGGGCAATAAGTAAAAACAGCAACAATCAGACCCCTCCTGGAGTGCGAGCATTCATCACACCTAGCCCAAGTATAGGAGAAAAACCACTAGGAAGACAAGGGGTAGCCTACGGCACTCCAGAATATAACCTCGAGACAAAGATTGTGATGAAGAATAACACCTCTTGGTTGATGGAAGTAGAAATCTTCATACCGAAGCCCTAGAGTTTACTTAAGTTCGAATGTATATCAAAAAGGGGCTGTAACCAAACATCAGTCTGGATACAACGCCTCTGTGTATGGATACCCAATATAGTTTTCTATCCCTAATGTAATGAAAGTAGGAGCCCCAAGACCCTACGGACAGACTCTGCGACACTCATACACTTGTAGGGAGGAGTCTAGTCGAGAGAGGTGAGACAGAGTATGAACCTAGAGATCTGGAGCTCCTGCGTATCAATAATTAACTCAAAAAACAAAAAATCATGAAACTAAAAAAGTACTTTGCCTATGCGGCTGTGCTTCTCGGGGTATTTGCCTCCTCGTGTACTCAGATGGATGACCTGCTGACCACGGAGAGCAATATCGTCGAAGGAGCTACAACACCACGAATCACAGCTACCCTGACTCTAGGGGAGTTTAGGGCTCTTGAGTTTGATGTGGACGGAGAAGAGCTGAACCTCACCTCAAATTCAGACAACTTCGATACTCACGCCTACTTCTACAACTCTACAAAAAAGCTACTTGGCTACGCTCGCCTAAAATGGATTGCACAACCACAGGGCAATGGGGTCTACAATCTTACGCTACGCAACCCAGACGATCTCAAAGTAGAAATCATCGATGGGGGAAATGGTTATCGACAAGTAAGACCTAGAGATGGTTGGTATATTACAGGGCTTGCTGGCGGAGGCATACTCTCTAGTGACAAAAAAAGCATTTCTTTCCCAGACAATATCGACCAGCCAAGAGGGCGTATACTTGCACCTCTATCTTTCCCATGGAGCAAGTACGACAATGATGAAATCAGTGTCCACTTCAAGCCTCTTGGTGTGATTATCAGACCTATAGTGATAAATAACACAAATGAACCGCTCAAAGCAATATCTCAGATAGAGAGCGATGGTCTGAGCAACAAGGGAACCTTTGATATCTCTGCAAGTATCGCGGAGAGTAGCTTCAATAGTAGGCAACACCTGCCATGGACCTTTGAGTGGGAGAAGCAAGGCAAGCCTGCACCAGCATTATCTCGCACACCCTTTAGCGTTTCTCAAGGAGCGCAAACCTCTCAAACTTACCTAACTTGGGGGATGGTGTACACGGAGCCTACGCAGAACTACAAGGTACGCATTTCAGAATCTACCGACCGATACTACCTCAAGAAATCAACAGGTGTGACATTCAACGAGCACCTAAGCCTAAAGAATGGGGTTCACTACATCTTTGACCTCCTGCTCAAGATCGAGAAGCCTATCACACCACCCGTAACGCCTCCAGATGTATCCATCAACCAGAATGACAACCTCGTTGGATGCTGGATGCAAGGTAACCTTAAGGCTACAGGAGTCTTAGGCGTGTATCCTGGACTATTCCGCCCACGCCTGCGCCCAGGTATATGGATGGACGAAGGTAATCCTCGCAGCATTCACCACGATGACAACTCTTACTTCAGCTGGACGGGCATCAACACACTGCTAGCAAACAGCCAAGTAGTATTGGAAAAGTTTAGAAATACTTACCTCCCTAGTGCATACGAGTTCGCTCAGCTCTTCCCCAATCCAACCAACAACGTCAAGTGTATTAACTTCGGTGCTGGTGCGGGGCATAGAGAAATCTCAGTCAATGAGAGAGTCGCTCTAGGTGGCTACTATGGTAGTTACCAAGAGTACAAGGCAACCTATAAGTCTACTGCTAGCAGAGTAGTATATGCACTACGCCACGTCGGCCATGACAATAAGTATCGCTCAGCATTCCGCTACGAACTCCAAAAAGATCTCTCTGGAGCAGGTCTTGTCATCAAAGTACAAGTGTATCACTTGGGGGCAAAGGGAGATGTCACTATGGCACAAATCTCAGACGAGGCTTGGTGGAGACGCCATCAAGATGCTAGAGTGATTTACTTCTCTACCCCTGGCTATGCGAACCTATCAGGTAGCAGATACATCGGAGGCTCCCCTGAGATTGCGGACGGCAACTTCTACGGACTGGAAGATCCTCACAATATTAGGAATCGCTATAGAAGAGGAGGTCTGCTCAGACATAGAAGACTCCCTAGACCCGGATACCAACAACCTACAATTCTAGAGTGTGGCCGAAGCGGTTACTACTGGTCCAGTACTGCCAACGGAGCCTATGGCCTTAAATTTACTTCTGGCGGTTCGGGCTATCACAGATCAGACGAGAGTGTCTTCATACAGGTGGGACGCATTGACAATAGCCAACCTTACTACGGCTACACAGTACGTCTGAAGAGAAGTTGCCGATAGAGCAGGACAATTTAACCCGACTAGAATAAAATCTAGTCACTGCATGCTACCCAATGGGGCTGTGTCAAAATCAGGTTTTGGCACAGCCCCATTGGGTAGCTCAGAATACGCAAAATGCAAGGATTGGGTAAGAGTCGAGAGCAGAGCGGGAATTTACCAGCTATGACGAGACGAGCAATCGTGCGGGAGAATTGGCCTTAGGGCTCCTCGACGACGAGATTACGAAATCCGTCGCTCATGATGGTACGGAAGTTTTCGTCTTGCCCCGAGAGGATAAGCAGATAGTCGACATCAGGGAACTGGGCAATAAACTCAGGAATCTGAGCGGAGCTCATCGTCATACAAGCCGTAGCAAGTCCGTCTGCCATCATACAAGAGGGAGCAATGATCGTTGCACTCAGCACATCGGTCTGTATTGGATAACCTGTATGGGGGTTAATCGTATGAGCAACCTTTTTGCCATTAAGAATCCTAAAGTTGCGGTAGTTGCCTGAGGTTGCAAGGCCTCCCTCAGGGCGATCTAGCTCCACGATGAGCTGCAGATCCTGCATCATACCCATCGCATCTTCAATCGGCTTGTTGATGCCAACTCGCCAAGGCTTACCATTGGGATTAAGCCCACGAAAGGCAATTTCTCCACCAAGCTCCACCATATAGTTCTTGACCCCTTGCCCTTTAAGCACTTGAGCCAAAAGATCTGCGCAGTACCCCTTGGAGATAGAGGAAAAGTCGAATATCATGCGAGGATCACTCTTAATCAAGCTATCTCCAGAGAGGCGAACACCCTGATACCCTACAAACTGCTTGAGACTATCAATAATCTGATCCGTAATAGGCAACGACGAGTCAAAGCCGAAACCCCAAGCATTAATAAGAGGAGAGCAAGTAACGTCATAGCTCCCTTCGCTGGCCTTGGAGATTGCCCTAGAAGCTTGCCAAACATGCCTAAGCATCGAGTCTGTCTGAAAGGATTGATTGCGATTGATTGCGGCGATGAGGCTGGTAGAGTCAAAGGGATTTAGCGACTGACTAAAAAGTCTGAAAGTGGAGTCTACCAATGCACTATAATCTGCCTGCTGGTCGTACTTGATTTGGTAAAAGGTGTGAAACACCTCCCCCTTAAGGACAGAATATTTATCTTCCCTCGAGGCACTTCGATGATCTAGGTAGTATTTCACTCCTACCACCAATAGAGCAAGGGCTAGCACCGAATAGGCAATAATGTTTCGTAGTTTTGAGGTCATAAGGCTTAGATTTCTTTTTCGATTTTATATGTGTTACGTTCTGGGTCCTGACGGCTAAGCAACTCCCCAATAAACCCGGCGAGGAAAAGCTGCACCCCAATGATCATCGCCGTAAGAGCAATAAAAAAGTACGGACGATCGGTCACCAAAGGGGCAGGAGTATCATTGTAGATATGAATGAACTTATTCAACAGGATGAAGCCAAGAGCAATAAAGCCAAGGAGAAACATCAAACTCCCCCCTAACCCAAAGAAATGCATTGGCTTACGCCCAAATGTTGAGGTAAACCATAGAGTCATCAAATCTAGATAACCATTGACGAAGCGGTTGAGGCCAAACTTCGTCTTGCCATACTTACGCGCTTGGTGCTGCACTGCCTTCTCTCCGATACGACAGAAACCCGCGTTCTTCGCCATGTATGGGATGTAGCGGTGCATATCGTTGTAGATCTCAATGTTCTTGACCACCTCACAGCGATAAGCCTTGAGCCCACAGTTGAAGTCGTGCAGATTCTTAATCCCAGAGAGCTTGCGTGCTGTGGCATTGAATAGCTTGGAGGGGAGATTCTTGGAGAGCACAGGGTCGTAGCGCTTCTGCTTCCAACCACTGACTAGATCATAACCATCCTCCTTGATCATTCGGTAGAGCTCTGGGATTTCGTCTGGCGAATCTTGCAGATCTGCATCCATCGTAATGACGACATCGCCTTGGGCCCGCTCGAAGCCACACTGCAACCCTGGAGACTTGCCATAGTTTCTGCGAAACTTGACCCCACGCACGGCTGAGTTTTGTTTACTTAGCTCCTCGATTACCTGCCAAGACTCATCTGTACTGCCATCGTTGACGAAGATAATCTCATAGCTAAAGCCATGAGCCTGCATCACACGGCGAATCCAAGCCTCCAGCTCAGGGAGGGACTCGGCCTCGTTGTATAGAGGGATAACGAGTGATATATCCATAGGTTATATACGATCTTGAGATTTTGCCTTACGACTGATGATGGCCGCATTGATAAGACTGAGCAGAGCACCGACGACAACGTTGTTGCTTAGGGAGCTGAGAAGCCGATTGAAGATTGGAATCTGTAAACTCTCTTTGAGCACCTCAATCGGATTGACACCATATAGGCTCTCTATCGTACCCTCTAAACCTGGATTCTGAGCGTACTGAACCTGCAGAAGCTCTTGGAGCATCTGTATCTGCTCGGGGTACATGCGCGTGAAGAACATATACTGGGGCAATAGTAATATAATCGAGCCGAAGAAATAAAGCATCGTCCCATGCGCCCAAGCCATACGGAAACTAATCGTATAACCCGCTTGTGCAAGCCGAGCCCCATAGCCCTTGGTTATGCGATAGGCAACGAAAGGCACGGCTAGCGTCGCAATCAAGAAGATGAAGTAGAGCAATGTAAAATACAGCCCATACATCAGACATAGGTACTTAACAGCAAAGTATAGCCCAAGCACTACACCTGCACGAGCAGCATCTATAGTAGGGATTAATTGACGTGGGAACTGATTAGGTGTCATAAAAGAAGATATATGTAATCATCAATTTTAATCATAGTTCGATCCGTACAACCTCATCCATAGGCAAATCCCACGGATCTCGAGGCAGCTGTTCTATATTCATCAGACCAAGACTAACGCCTATGGTTCTAGCTTTCGTTCGGGTCAAATAACGATCGTAATATCCTTTGCCTCGCCCCAAGCGAAAACCTAGGCTATCAAAGGCGATAGCAGGGACTACGATTGCATCTAGCAAGCTAGGCTCGACAGGAGACTCTTGGCTCGTTGGCTCAAGAATCTGATACTTACCGATACGCTCTAGAGCGTCCAGCCCCTCGAATGCATAGAAATCCATATCACGCTCTCCCTCTACCCTGGGCAGATAAACCTTGTACTGTGCAGACAACTCGAGGAGTAGAGGCTCCAAATCGGGCTCATCATGCATAGGCATATAGAGCCCTATACGCCTATATTCTGGGCGAATGAGCCGACGTACGGCATCGACCACAAATCGAGAGACACGGGAGCGATACTCAGACGAAAGCTCAGCTCCCACAAGTGATTTATAGATCTGCCGATAGTCCTGCTTGGTCATTTTGCTTAGTACGGATCGGATTCCAACCCCCATCTTCTATCAAGTTGATACCCTCGAGGAGCTCGGGCGAATGCTCCATCGCAATCTTGTAGAGTGCGTTTGTATCTAGAGAGACTTGATCGGCGATATTGGCTCTCAAACGGGTGAGGATAAGCTCGGCAGACTGGTGGAGGTAGGTCGTACGGATGGCCACACCACGAGCCTGCGCATAGTAAGCAAACTCAAAGAGAAAACCTTTGCCTAGAGACTTGAGGTAATCGTTGAGCGCCTCGGTGGTTTGGAAGCTAGAGAGCTGCTTACGATTCTTGTCGGCGTAGTCGAAGGAAAAGCGAGCCAGCATGCCATGATCCAGAAGACGGGTGTAGTAGGGGTTAATCCCTGCAGTGTCGCGAGGGACAAAAATATCAGGAGTAATGCCACCAGCCGCATGTACAACTCGTCCGCCCGATGTGTAGTAGCGAGCCGAGTCTGCTTCGCTGATGCTATCCGCATTGTGTAGCTCACCATGCTCGAAGCGCCTGAGCAAGTCCTTGGCGTAGTCTAGATTCCCATCGGCATAGCTCTTCTGCACACTTCTACCCGAGGGCGTGTAGTAGCGCGCCACAGTTAGACGTACGACAGAGCTATCGGAGAGCATGAATGGTTGCTGCACCAATCCCTTGCCGAAAGTTCGACGCCCGATAATCGTAGCTCTATCATAATCCTGCATCACGCCCGCAAAGATCTCGCTAGCGCTGGCGCTAAACTCATTGACCAGGACAACCAATGGCATATCCACCAGTAGACCCGGCTTAGGGTTCACGTAGTTCTCTCTAGGGAAGGCACGCCCCTCTGCATAGAGAATCAGCTGACCTTTGTTCAGAAACTCTCCGGCCAAAGACAGAGAGGCCTCAAGGTACCCCCCAGAGTTATCTCGAAGGTCGATGATCAGTCCTTCAATCCCCTCTTTGAGATGTCTAGCGTATGCCGTCAGCACCTCTTGATGCGTACGAATCCCCCACTTATTGATGCGGATATAAAGGATGCCTGGGCGCACCATATAGGCGGCATCAAGTGTACTTACAGGCACTGGGCCACGAACCACCGAGATAGTTTTGTTTTGTCCGTCTCGACAAATGAGGAGCTTGACGACACTATTAGCTGGCCCCTTGAGGTTGCCCATAATGTCTTCGTCGGATAAGTCTGCACCAATTAGACTCGTAGTATCGGCTTTGAGGATGCGATCGCCCGCAAGCAACCCTGCACGCTTGCTAGCACCCCCATCGATGACGCGCGTGACAACTATCGTATCGGCATTTCGATAAAAAAGCACCCCGATTCCCTCAAACGAACCATTGAGCCCCTCATTCTCTCGTCGGCTCATCTCGGCCGAGAGATAGGTAGAGTGGGGGTCTAGCTCGCCTAGGATAAGCGGGATGGCCTGCTCTTGGATGCTATCCATATCGACGGGGTCGACATATTGCCGTTCAATAAGGTGTAGCACATGACCAAGCCTATTGGACGAAATGAATTGCTTCTCCTCGATCAGTCTCCCGGCGAAGATCCCGATGACGAAGATGGCAACTAGAGCTACAAAGTACAATGATTTACGCAACATATACGATATAGTAGAGAGATTCTAACTATCAGCGACCGATGGGGATGAAATCCACCTGAATACCTGCGCGCTTGAGCAAATCAACGCCGTCGGTGAGGCGATACTCCTCGGAGTAAACAACCCTCTGGATTTTACTTTGGATGATAAGCTTGGCGCACTCAATACAAGGGGCAGCGGTGATGTATATGGTAGCGCCCGAGCAGTTGTTGGTACTACTGGCAACTTTCGTCAGTGCATTAGCCTCGGCGTGCAGCACATATTGCTTGGTCAAACCCTCTTCATCTTCACAGATATTCTCAAACCCCGCTGGGGTACCGTTGTAGCCGTCCGAGATAATGCTTTTGTCTTTGACTATCAGAGCTCCGACCTTGCGACGCTCACAATATGAATTCTCCGCCCATATCTCGGCCATGCGCAGATAGCGCTTGTCGAGGATGAGCTGTTTGTTTTCTGACATATTTTTACAGTCTTGACCTTATAAATCAGTCACAAAGGTAAAGAATCTCTTCCAATCGTCAATCATAATATCCGAGCTAATCTATCTAAGAATTACGCAGACATATTCGCTCTGCGTACCAATCCTAAATTTTCCGCCCCACAGGCCAATACCAGAGCTTACATAGAAGTGACTATTGCCCTTGCGCAGATAGCCGTGCGACTGTTCATAGAGGGCATCAACGAGGAGATTGATGGGGAAAACCTGCCCTCTATGCGTGTGCCCAGAGAGTTGGAAATCTATACCTGCAGCCTCACTATGCTCAAGGTTGTAGGGTTGATGATCAAGCAGAATGATTGGCTTGCTGTGGTCCAACCTCTGCACGAGCTCTTGGGTAGATTGGCGACGGGGATTCATACGGTCATCTCGACCGACAACATAGAAGGCATCATCGACCAAGACCGACTCATCTTGGAGCAGTCTGATTGAGGTTCTGCTAAGTACATCGCGACGCTGTGCCTCCTGCCCAGCATATTCATGGTTACCCAGGCACGCATAGACGCCAAGACGCGCCTCTAGACGATTGAGTTCCTCCTGCATCCTCTCCTCCAACACTGGAGCCGCATCATTATCCAAGATATCGCCTGCGATCAAGATGATATCCGCCTGCTCGGCATTAATTTTATCGACCCATTGTGCCAGCTCATCACGACCAATCGTATAGCCTAGATGTAGATCTGAGATACCGACGATCTTGAGCGGTCTAGGCAGAGGTTTGTCTAGATCAATCTCTAGAGCGACGCGTTTCTTATCCCGATACTGATAGTAGCCATAGATCATCACGGCCACCACGCAGAGGATAAGCCCTAGAGCCAACCAGCGGTTATCGGTGAGCGCCTCTCGAGCCATAGGGAGACACAGACGCACCAACCCCCAAAGCAGAAGTGCCATCATGAGGTAGAGGAAGACGAATAGCCAAGAAGTACCGAGTGAATACGACCAACGCAAGAACCAAACTGGGAAGACGTATCGCCCAGCAAAAGACAGGATTAAACTCAAGAGACAAGCGACACTTCCGCCGACGACCCCGACCTTGAGCCAAGGCCACGAAGGGGCAAGCATGCCGAGGCTATAGAAGGTGTAGTAGAGTGCTACAGCAAGCAGCAGCAAGAATAGCAGGACAACGACGATCATCTAGTAGCGTGATTGGTAGGGCGTACCTCTAGACTCGCTTAGCCCCATAGAGATAGGAGTAGAGACAACCGACGAAAACTGCACCACCGATGATGTTGCCAAGGGTCGAAGGGATCAGGTTATCTAACACGAAAGCTCCCCAGGAGACATCAGCCCCGTAGAGCATCCCCGTGGGGATGTAAAACATATTGGCGATTGAGTGTTCGAAGCCTATCGCCACGAAAGCCATCACAGGCCACCAAATACCGACTAGGCGACCGACCATACTACGAGAAGCGAAGCCAAGCCAAACAGCAAGGCAAACCAACCAGTTAGCTCCAATGCCACGGAGCAAGACTTGCTCCCAAGGGAGACCAACCTTGTACTCCGCCACCTGTCGGATGTAATCGGCGTACGCTGGAGCCTGCATAATGCCCGCCTTATAGACGAGGAAGTAGTTGAAAAGCAAAGCGCCTACGAAGTTGGCAGCAAAGACGACTGCCCAGTTTTTGAGAAAATACCCTGCTGGGATACGTCCCTTGAGGGTAGCAGGCATCAGATAGGCTGTATTACCCGTGAATAGCTCTGCCCCGACAAGAACTACAAGGATAAGCCCGACGGGGAAGGTCATCCCAGAGAGGAGCTTGGGCAAGAACGGATTGCCCTCTGCCCATGCACCAAAGCCCGATGCAGACAGAGAGGCAAGTAAGCCTCCCATAGAGATATAGATGCCTGCCAATATACCCAGCAGAACGAGCTTGAGCCAGGGTGTGCTATACTTCTTCTCCCCTAACCCAATGAGCTGATCAATCACCTCGGCTGGTGTATTCATAAGGTTGATCCAATAGGTTAATGATTTGAGATAGGATATGGGCTACTGCTCGGGCGTGTAAATCAGCGCTACTACGTAGGCCGACATACCCTCTTGGCGTCCCGTGAAGCCAAGGCGCTCGGTCGTAGTCGCTTTCACGGAGATTTGGCTTACCTCTATTCCCATCACCTCTGCCATCGCCTGGCGCATCTGGGGGATATGCGGATTGAGCTTAGGTGCCTCAGCAGCTATCGTGGCATCGATATTGCCAATCTCATACCCCGTCCGGCGCACGAGAGCACATACCTCACGCAGCAGAATCTTGCTGTCGATCCCTTTGTACTTCATATCCGTTGGGGGGAAGTGTACGCCTATATCCCCAAGGGCAGCAGCCCCAAGTAGGGCATCGCAGACAGAGTGTAGCAGGACGTCGGCATCGGAGTGCCCCTCTAGCCCTACATGATGCTCCAGCTTGATGCCTCCGAGCCAAAGCGGATAGCCAGCCTCTAGACGATGAACGTCGAAGCCAAAACCTATTCTATATGGTAGCGTCATCTTATCTAAACAAATTACGTAGCCCCTCCATATCAAACGCCAAAGTAAAGCGAAGCGTCTGGTCGAGCGGATTGTTCTGTACAGTAGACATCAAGTAAGATGCGTCGATGCGGAAGGCACTCATCTTGAAGCCAGCCCCTGCAGTGAAGCCCTGCAGATTACCCTTGGTGGGATGTAGATAGCTATAACCTGCACGCAAGAAGAACTGATCATTGTAGCTATACTCCGCCCCGAAGCTCCAGCGCACCTCTTTCAGCTCCTCCGACAGTCCGCCTGGAGCATCTGCGAAGCTCTTGAAGAGCCCCGAGACCGACGAGGTATTGCGGTAGTCGTCGTAGAGCTTATTCTCCTCTTCCTTGGTCATACCCTCTGTGCGCAGTGGGCGAGTTGGCACGAGGAGCTTATTGGCCTCGACGTTGAACGAAATCATATTGTATTCGTCGATTGGATACAGGAGACCCGTACCGAGCCCGAGATTGGCAGGGATGAACGAGTTGCTAGCCCCGTCGTCGAAAGAGATCTTAGACCCCAAGTTCTTGAGGTTGAAGCCGAGAGTCCAAAGGCTCTCTGCCCCTGCGATCATGATGTACTTATTCATATACCCTGCTAGGTCGGCAGCGAAAGCAGAACCAGCGGGATACTGCTTGTCTACATTCTGATCCGAATGGATATAGCGCAGGCCCACAGCCATAGAGAACTCTGGGCTGAGCTTGAGCGAGTAGCTCAAATCCACGGCAAACTCATTGGGGTGTGCCTCACCGATATTTGAGCCAAGGGCGTCGAACTTGACGAACTTACCCATCGTGAAGTAGCGTAGCGAAGCTCCGAGCGCCTGATTATCCTCCGAGCCAATCTTGTAGTAGCCGACGGCCTGCATCAACGCAATGTCGTCCACCAGCTGCGAGAGCCATGGCGTGTAGCTCATGGAGAAAGCAGCTTTGCTCGAGGCGAAGGCATACTTAGCGGGGTTCCAGTACTGGGCGTATGGGTCTGCCGTAGTAGACACCCCTATATCCCCTAGACCTGCAGCGCGGGCGTCTGGCGAAATCTGTAGCGATGGTACTGCCGAGACAACGGGGTTAATGGGCTGTTCGCTCTGCTGAGCTTGGGCAGTTAGCCCCATAGTAAGCCCTAGCGTCGTGAGCAGGGCTAGACTTATATGCTTCATTATCTTTCTTATTTAGTTACTTAATCTCAACGAAGGCGCCCCACTGCAGCGCAGTAGGACACAGGCACAAAGATATAAAGATCTGCCTTAGCCAGACCCTCCTTATAAGTATCGTTGAGTTCCCCTTACTTATTGCCTTCCCCTCCTCTTATGTATGCCTCTATCCCCTCTAGGTCTGTGATAGAGCGACGGATCGGGTCATAGAGCTGGCTCTGTGAGCGTGCATCTCTGACGCCATGCTCGGCCATACGCTCACGAGAGGGGAGGATATAGTCGGCGAAAGTGAGCAGATAGCCGAGGGCATAAATCCCGATGACGAGGCCAAGCACACCGCCTAGCACATGATTGAAAAAGCCCAAGACACCGCCCTTGAAGAAGCTCGCAAGCCAGCTCCCCACACCCCAGATAGCTAAGAAAATAAGCGCAAAAGAGATGATAGGGATTAAGAAGCCCATAGCCTCGCCCGAGATATTGAAGACTGGCATCATCACATCGCGCACCCAAGGCGACAGGCGCCAGCACTCGGCGAAGGCAACCACTGCTGCTGCAATCTGAATGATGCGCTTGACGGCGCCCATCACTGCCCCTTTGACCACGGAGATGAGCAGCAGGATCAGTAGCAAAAGATCAATCCAATTCATCTCTCTAGTGGCATTTATCTTTGAGTCCACAGCCGTCGCACCCCGAGCATCCGCCTCCACTTTTGGGCTTACCCGTAAGCATCCGCCATAGGCTTCGCCCTACGTAGCCCATGACGAGCAGGCCGATTAGACCGACTATTATATATTGTATCATATCAATTTCTATGTTTCCTTAGCCCATGAGCAGTCGACCGACTTGATAGACGACGAAGCTGAGTAGCCAAGCTAGCGAACAAGAGTAAATCACGGAGAATGCACCCCAGCGCCACGAGCCCGACTCTCGCGCTATGGCGATAATCGTCGCCACGCAAGGGAAGTAAATCAGCACAAAGAGCATGAAACCAAAGGCCACGAGAGGCGTAAAGCTCGGCGTGCCGTCGGCGCGTCGCTCGGAGCGGATGCGCTCGGAGAGCACCTGCTGTGCCTCCTCGCTATCGTCGGGATTGCCCGTATAGATAACCCCAAGGGTACTCACGACTACCTCCTTAGCCGCAAGCCCAGAGAGCAGGCTGATGCCCATCTTCCAGTCGAAGCCGAGAGGCTCGATGACTGGTTCGGTGAGCTTACCTAGGCGACCGATGTATGAGTTCTCTTGGTGGTACTGTTCGTGTAGGGCGGTTAGCTCAGACACTCGCTGCTCTCTATCCGCTTGGCTTAGTGTAGCGTCCTGCTCCACTTGCTCGATTTGCTGCTCGAGTCTTACCTCTGCCTCACTCTGGCGTGGGAAGTAGCCCAAGAACCAAATGGCGATAGAGGCGACGAGGATCACCGTACCCATCTTGTGCAGGTACTGCTTAGCCCTATTCCACATGTGTCTAAAAACAGAGCGGAGCGTAGGCATACGATACGGCGGTAGCTCCATCACGAACGGCACATCTTCGCCTCGGAAATAGGTGCTACGCATCACGCGGGCGCTGACTACCGCAATCAAAACACCTATGATATATAGAGAGAAGAGCACGAGCCCAGCATGGGCGGGGAGCAATGCGCCCGCAAGTAGGATGTACACGGGTAGTCGAGCCGAGCAACTCATGAAGGGCAATACCAGCATCGTGATGATGCGGCTCTTACGGCTCTCAATGGTGCGTGTGGCCATAATGGCAGGCACGTTGCACCCGAAGCCCATAATCAGCGGAATAAAGCTCTTACCGTGCAAGCCCATGCGGTGCATCAGCTTATCCATGATGAAGGCAGCACGAGCCATATAGCCGCTATCCTCAAAGATAGCGATGAATAGATAGAGGATCAGGATGTTGGGCAGGAAGACAATCACCCCTCCGACTCCAGCGATGATGCCGTCTACGACGAGATCTTTGAGAGGACCATCGCTCATCAAGCCCCTCACGGCATTGCCTATCGCCTCCACGCCAGCCTCGATCCAGTCCATCGGATAGGCCCCAAGCGTAAAGGTCGCCTCAAACATCACGTACATCAGCAGCAGGAAGATCGGGAAGCCCCACAGCCTGTGCGTGACGATATGGTCGATGCGGTCGGTCAGCGTCTGCCCGCGATGTCTATTCGGCTTGTAGGTTTCCCTAAGCGCCCCAGAGATAAATCCGTAGCGTGCGTCTGTGATGAGCTCTTCCGTATCACGATCGCCTAATTCCTCCTTGATGCCCTTGAGCGCATAGTCTCTAGCCGAGATAACGAAAGCCCCCTTAGCATAGCGATTCATCAGGTCGCGCTCCATTGGCTCGTCTCCCTCAAGGAGCTTGATGGCGATGTAGCGAGCCTCTAGCTCACTAGAGATAGGCAAGTGATCTAGGATCTTGCGTTGCAGAGTCGCTATCTCGGTCTCTAGAGTAAGCCCGTAGTTGATCTGTAGCGGGCGAATCTGCCCATGCTCTGGGTCTACTATCTTGGGGTCGGCAGAGCGAATTCCCTCCCACGTCTCGATGATCTGGTCGAAAAGCGCCTCCAAACCTAGCCCCGTACGGCAGACCGTCGGGATCATCGGCACCCCAATGAGACGGGCGAGCTTGGGATAGTTGAGAAATTCTTTGCGCTCGGCGAATTCGTCGAACATATTGAGGGCTGCCACCACTGGTAGCCCCATCTCCTTGATTTGGAGCGTCAGGTAGAGGTTGCGCTCAAGGTTGGTCGTGTCGAGGACGTTGAGCACAAGGTCTGGACGAGACTCTCCACTTAGGTAGTTGCGGATGTATAGCTCCTCGGGGCTATAGGGCGAGAGCGAGTAGGAACCCGGCAGGTCTATGATCTCGATGCGGTAGCCTCGGTAGTCGATATGCCCTGTCTTCGCCTCTACGGTTACGCCACTGTAGTTACCCACATGCTCGTGGGCACCACTGGCTTGGTTAAAGAGCGACGTCTTACCGCAGTTGGGGTTACCCACTAGGGCGATGCGTAGCTTCTGGAGCTTAGCTCCACTCGAGAGGTGCGCCCGCCCGAGCTTATCCGCCTCCCAGCCCTCAGGCAGGCTAGTCGGTGGTTCGGTGCTCTCTGGCTCATCTTGAGCGAGAGCATTGAGTGGCTTTATCTCGATTTGCTTGGCATCCTCTAGGCGCAGAGAGACGTCATAGCCCAATATCTTATAGTGCATTGGGTCGCGCAGAGGGGCTCCCTGCACGGCCAAAACTTCTTTCCCTTGGACGAATCCCATTTCTAGGATTCTCTTGCGAAACTGTCCCGAGCCATGCACCCTGAGAATGACGGCTCGCTCGCCCGGTCTAAGCTGTGATAAATTCATATACTACAAAAGTATAGAAATACCGCCTTTGTTCTTAATCCACTTTCCCCCACGCAAGAAAATACCTACTAATGGGGATACTTTTGTTCATCCTTAAGCTTGAAGCTGTCTCTGTGTCTATCAAATGCGATCATATTAGTTTCATCGATATCGATTTCTATGTAGTGTAATTGTACATAAGCAATGAAATCCTTAAGGCTATTCGATAATTCAGCTCTTAAGTTAACCAGAAAGTCAAACTTCCTCCTTGTTTCTAGGGCCAAAGACGAATCGCATGGGAAACAAAATTTATAATAGCTTCCAGAACAATCAGACTGGTAATGATCTCCATAGGAGAGAGAGTCATTCCACTTATTCCTAAGAGAATCTATTCTACGAGAAAGTTCCTCATCATAAATACAAAAGGAGCTACTATCAACCACTGATTTAAAACTCTCTTGAACATCAAATATAGGATCAAATACTTTCTCAGGAAATTCGCGAATAAAATGCTCAAACGTAGGGACATGAATCGTACTCAAAACGCTTTTCAGAGTTTTCATATCACGCTCTCTCTTTTTTTGCTCGACAGATAATCCCCTTTGTTGATAAGGTTTTGAAGGTTTTTTCTCAAGTATTTTTTTTATTGCCTTGTGCAGTTCTGATACAACCTGCCCTTTACCATTGGAGTCTCTCACATTAGAAATTGCAAATGAAATAGCTCTATGTCCGCCAATGTCAAATGGTAAATCTGAAGGGAAGTCTCCAAATTCTTTGTTAAACAGCAAGATAACTCTATTCCAACCAACGGTTGCTATAGCATAACCCAACTCTATTAACACATTAGGATTAGGCGTCTTTCTAAGGGCACCAGTATCACTGTTTATTGTAGTCACATCGCAGACAAATATGTCACAATCCTTTATTTTATCAAAGATAGATTGAGGGATGTTAGGGCTACCAGAGAGCTCTCTCGTTGCCTCATCAAGTGTAATTTTTACATCCTCCATCTCCTTCTCAACTCGATTTGCTGCCTCTCTTAAGGCATGCCTCAATGCTCCTGAATTTGTCTCTTTGGGCAAGTCTGATTGCCAAGAATAAAATACACTGTAACTAAACTCCATAGTCTCCTTCTTCATGAGATATTATCAATTCATTATATCTTTAAATCTATCTCTCAAAGGTACAATCAAATGGTCTCAATCTGTATATTCAAACAGCCATATCCTTATCTTCTTTCCAGCTTGTAAGGTTACTCATATCATGATTTATCAAAGTTTGCTATTATTTGCCATATAACTTCCATATTCCAGACTCAATCAAAAACTATTTCAAACAACTGCCATAGGCACCCATTAACTTTTTTATAGCTGACTTATCGAGGGTATAGATACATTCATTCCAAATCAAAATTGATTTTTCGCTTTTTGGGTTAAAGTGTGTAAATGGATTTGTACCAATCTGAACAAGCCTAAGGACGATTTGGGCAAAGCCATTCGTCCAAAACGAGAAATTGATGGGCAGATTTTTTCGGATTGATGGGAACGCCGAGAGCGATGTACCAGTCAATCGAAACGGATTGATGGGAAGAAATTCTGAAATTTGCCCTTCGATGAGATAAAATCACCCCAAACGCGATTCTATCTAGCTAGTTATTAGAATAATACAAAAGTGGCGTTTTAAGGCGTTGTTTTCGGTCGGCTGGGACTAAGCGCCCAAACGAGGTCGAACTCAATCTAGAGCTTCCTAGGGGGCAAATACGCGATCTGCCGTTTTTTCCGCTTGCTCAGGTCGTTCTTCCCATCAACATTCTGAAAAATGGTCTAAAATATAAATCTCGGGACAAGGAGGTTAGTATCTCTTTTTTCGTAACTTTAGCGAGAATTCGATTCACCAAAAAGTTTCTTAATTATTAACCAAGAGAATTGTTATGAAGTTACCTTATGCCGAGCCGTACAGGATCAAAATGGTAGAGCCTATACGCGTATCAACACGAGAAGACCGCGAGCAGTGGATTCGCGATGCCAAGTACAACCTTTTTAAGCTCCGAAGCGACCAAGTATTCATCGACCTGCTGACCGACTCTGGCACGGGAGCCATGAGCGACAGACAGTGGTCAGCCATGATGCTCGGAGACGAAAGCTACGCAGGAGCATCGAGCTACTTCAACATGAAGAGCGCCATCAAAGACATCCTAGGCTTCGACTACTTCCTCCCTACCCATCAGGGGCGCGCTGCCGAGAATGTACTCTTCTCAACCATCGTCAAGAAGGGCGATATCATTCCCGGCAACTCCCACTTCGACACGACTAAGGGACACATCGAGTACCGACATGCGTATGCACCAGACTGCACGATCGATGCCGCCTCCGACACACAGCTCGAGATCCCATTCAAGGGCGAAATGGATCTGAATAAGCTCGAGAAAATCCTCAAGGAGACGCCCAAAGAAAAAATCCCCTGCGTCGTGCTTACAGTCACCAACAACACAGCAGGAGGCCAGCCCGTATCTATGAAGAACATCCGCGAGACGTCGGAGCTCTGCCGCAAGTACGGCATCATGCTTCTCATGGACTCGGCTCGCTTCGCCGAGAATGCCTACTTCATCAAGACTAGAGAGGCTGGCTATGCCGACAAGAGCATCAAGGAGATCGTGCGTGAGATGTTTTCATACGCCGACGTGATGACCATGTCGAGTAAGAAGGATGCTATCGTCAATATGGGAGGTTTCGTCGCCTTCAAGAGTGAAGAGCTGTGGCGTAGCTGCCAGATGTTCTGCATCATGAACGAGGGCTACATCACCTATGGCGGTATGAGCGGACGTGATATGAACGCTTTGGCACAAGGGCTAGACGAAGGGACAGAGTTCGAGACGCTTGATGCGCGCATCCGTCAGGTTGCCTATCTAGGAGCTAAGCTGGACGAATACGGCATTCCCTACCAGCGTCCTGCAGGCGGGCACGCCATTTTCGTAGATGCCAAGCAAGTACTCACCCACGTACCCAAGGAGCAGTTTATCGCTCAGACCTTAGGTGTAGAGCTGTACCTAGAGGCTGGTATCCGTGGAGTAGAGATTGGTGCAATCCTAGCCGATAGAGACCCCGACACACGTGAAAATCGCTACCCAAGGCTTGAGCTACTACGTCTGGCAATCCCACGCCGCACCTACACCAACAACCACATGGATGTCGTGGCTGCCGCGTTCGCCAACGTCAAAGAGCGCGCCGAGCACATCACCAAGGGCTTCCACATCGTGCACGAGCTGCCCGTGATGCGCCACTTCACGGTAGAGCTAGAGCGTGTGAAGTAGAGCAAGCGCACACGACCGATTAGGTAAACCGAAATAGAAACGCCGTACCACAAGCCCTCTCCATGGGTGTTGTGGTACGGCGTTTGTATGGTCAGGGGCAGAGCCATAGCCATTAGCCAACCTATTCTCCTACACTCCCGTTATTCTTTACTACCTTTGGCAAACATTTTAGAGGTATATTTCTTCATGACGACAGAGCACAAACACGAGGCGGAGCTTAGCCTAAGACAAGCTCAGAAGCAAGTAGATGATTGGATCAAGACTTATGGCGTGCGCTACTTCGGCGAGCTAACCAATATGGCGATACTTACTGAGGAGGTCGGCGAATTGGCGCGCGTAATGGCGCGCAAGTACGGCGATCAGAGCTTCAAGGCAGGCGAAAGCCATGAGCTAGGCGACGAGATGGCCGACGTGCTGTGGGTATTGCTCTGCCTAGCCAACCAGACGGGCGTAGACCTGACCGAAGCCTTCGCACGTAATCTGGAGAAGAAAACCAACCGAGACAAAACTAGACATATCAATAATCCTAAGCTAAATGGAACAGACAGTAAGTAAGTACGAGCAGGCATTCGCCTCGTTCGCACCAGCCCTCACGGGCGAAGCGCTACAGAGCGCCATAGCCAAGATTCTCGATGCCGAATTTGAGGCTAATAACACGGTAGAGGTTAAGAAATTCCTACATGGTACGATTGACCTAACGACCCTAATGGGGGCAGACACGGAGACCAAGGTAGCCAAGTTTACCGAGCAGGTCAATGACTACGACGGACTAGACGACAGCATCCCCAATGTGGCAGCCATCTGCGTGTACCCCAACTTCGTGAGCACAGTACGCGAGACGCTCACAGCTCCTGGTGTGCGTGTAGCTTGTGTGAGTGGAGCCTTCCCAGCCTCACAGAGCTTCATCGAGGTGAAGATCGCCGAGACAGGCCTAGCCATAGCAGCAGGTGCCGACGAAATCGACATCGTGCTCAACCTCAGTAAATTCCTAGAGGGCGACTACGAAGAGGCAAGTAGCGAAATCGAAGAGCAGAAAGCTGCCTGCAGAGATGCTCACCTCAAGGTAATCCTAGAGACTGGCGCGCTCGTAGATCCAGAGGCTATTCGTCGCGCCTCTATCCTCTCGCTCTACGCAGGGGCAGACTTCCTCAAGACGTCTACGGGCAAGGAGTACCCCGGTGCTAGCCTAGAGGCTGCCTACATCATGTGTACTGTGCTCAAGGAGTACCAAACGAAGTACGGTCACAAGCGAGGTATCAAGTTCAGCGGCGGCATCAAGACAGCCGAAGATGCCGTTAAGTACTACACACTCGTTAAGCACATCCTCGGAGAGGAATGGCTCACGCCAGAGCTACTACGCATCGGAGCAAGTAGCCTAGTGGCAAACCTACACAAGGAGATCCTCTAGAGCATAGACTCCGCAACCATAACATAAAATTAGCCCCACTGGAGCATATCTACGAGAGATTGCTCTAGTGGGGCTAACTGTTTTCAGACTATCAGTGGCCTACTTCTTGATCGTGCGCGTGATGACGAACATTTGTTTGAGGAAATCTAAGCCTTTGCAATTCTTACGGATCGGTCTAGACTGGGCTATATGCCTGTCTTGGGGAAGAGGTCATCCCACCATGTGGGGTTGTCCTGTAGGTACTTGGCAAAGAATGCCATGATTGCCGAGGACCATTCGTAACGCTTCTGAGGATCTAGGATGTGGTGATCCTCTCCATATACACCAACGAATTCGACAGGTCTGCCTAGTATACGCAGGGCATTAAACATTTGCCAGCTCTCCCCTACTGGCACATTCGTGTCCGACAGGCCATGGATGAGCAAAAGCGGTGTATGGATCTTGTCTGCAAGATAGAGCGGGCTCTGCTCGGTGTATAGCTTAGGGTTATTCCACGGATAGCTATCCTTGCTGGCAATGGTGCTGTACCCTACGCCCCAGAAGCCTTCGCCCCAGTAGGACGCGATGGCAGAGATCCCTGCGTGGCTGACTGCAGCAGCAAAAATATCCGTCTGCGTCTGCAGATACTGCGTCATAAAACCGCCATAGCTTGCCCCCATACAGCCGATTTTCTTGTCATTGACGAAGGTGTGCGCCTTGCAGAAATCTTTGACCGCTCCGATGATTTCGTCTGCCGTACGCTTGCCCCATGCATTGATGTGGCGTGCGGCGAACTCCTGTCCGTAGCCAGTCGCCCCACTAGGGTTGAGGCTGTAGACAACGTAGCCAAGCGAGGCGTACATCGACAGCGAATAAGCCCCCTCGAAGCCTCGATGCACAGGCGAGGTACCGCCATAGTAGTAGACCAGCATTGGGTACTTCTTCTTGGGGTCGAAGCCGTGAGGCAGATAGTAGCGCCCCTCGATGCGTGTGCCATCGGGCGCAGTCCAATCCCAATCCTTGACCGTGCCAGTCTCTAGGTGCTGCATCTTCTCGGCAGCGAAGTCGTAGACGAGCTGCTCCTTGCCGCGCTTGGTATCGACCGTGTAGAATCTGTCGGAGTTGAGTGCACTCTGCCCAACATAAACTAGCTCCTGACCTCTGCGTGAGACGGTGAAGGACTTCACGACCTCCTCACGATGGCTAAGTCTGGTCGTACGCCCCGATGCTAGATCAATCTGATAGATCGCCCTCTCGTCGCCCACCTCTGCCAGACAATACACCTCGAAGCGATCGCGTGGCACCTGCACAGAAGCAATCGAGCGGTCGAGCGACTTAGTGAGCGGCCTTGCCGATTGAAGCGTCCTGTCGTAGAGGAATAGCTGTTCGTCGAAAGAATTGATAGCACTTCCCTTGGGCAATACACAGCCGATATAGTCGAAGCTTGAGGCCGAACCCTTGGCCACGATATAGCGTGGGTCGGAGGTGTAGCGCAGGCTCGAGATATCTGTTGTGCCAGCAAATAGGGTGTCGATGGACATCATTTGTAGATCCAGCTCATAGAAGTCCGACTTCATAAACGGGCTCTTGGTCGGGGTGGGGGTCGGTACCGAGTAGATTAGTTTGCTATCGTCTGAGGCGATATCCTGTAGCATCGTTGGGCGAGAGCCGAAGGTGAGGCGTCGGTAGGTCTCGGTCTCTAGGTCAAAAATCGCCAAGAAGCTCCTATTCCTAAAACCCTTGATGCGATCGTCTGCCGAGACGAAGCGGTCGAGGGTCTTTTTGTACTCTGGTCCTTTATCCTCGGGGAAGAAGATGAGAGCCGTTTCACTAGGCGAGACCATGTAGTGCCCCTCTGGGATCTGCCGGCAGATGAGCTCACGCATCATCGTCGTGGGGTCTAGATAGTACAGACTGCGTCCTTGAGCTGATGCTTCGTCGAAGTAGAGTCTATCCTGCTTAGGTAGCCACTGCGCGCGAGCAGCCATACCCGATAGCTCCCCGATGCGCTTATTACCTCTATAGAGATAGGCGCGGTGGAGACTTGGCTTACCCGACACTGGCTCGGTTAGGTAGAGGATGCTGTACCGCCCAGAGGGAGAGATGCGTACGCCCGAGAGGGTCGAACCATAGATCATATAGTTGAGGTCGGGGTACCTTGTAGGCTCGGTTAGTAGGCGAATATCTGCGTCCGGCCTCTCGGGCGTGAAACCTGCCCTTAGGCTAATGGCCTTGGAGGCTTGCTCCTGATTTGGTTGCACCTTGAGTAGAAGCGTATGCCGCTCGGGCTCAAGGGTAATGGGCAAGCGAGTAGGAGCTACGGTATCGGCCAGAGCTTTCCCTTGGCCAGAGCCTATTTTCTTGCCATTGTGGTAGAGCTCCCACGGTGCATCGCACTCGATGCTCACTTTGCCCTTGGCATAGCTCCCAGAGAGGAGGTAGAAGCCATAGAGATGAGCCTGTAGCTCCTGCTTAGAGGCGAAAGGCTTGGTAGGCGTATCAAAGACGCCATGGACATTCGCCCCAATAGTCCGATAGATATTGCTCTCGGGACTAAGGCTGATGAGGCTAGCGGTCGAGGAGGCCAAATCGAATGGACGAGCGTGTACATCGAGGCTATCCGAGAGGATGGGCGCGCCGATGGAGATTGGGCCTCTGTAGCGCAGTTGCGTGGCTAGGAGCTTAGGTCGCTCCACCTCCTGCGTGGCTTTAGCCGATTGATGACTGGGAATACTGTCTGTCTGCGCCACCGAGCCGAATGTGCCTAGTAGCGTGAGTGCCGCGAATAGCGATAGCGTATAACGTGTATGCATAGTGTTGATGATGATTGTTCGTTATCCTCACAAATTTAGCCAAATAACCTCAAAGCGTAGGGAAACATTCTCTGGAGTAAGCCTTGCACTTTGCGCATTCTGAGAAACCTTAAAGGGGCTATATCTAAATCGTATTTTGCCGAGCGGCATCATCAACTAAGGCAGGAGGGCGAAGGTCTTAGGTAGCGACAGGGAACTCTCGAGAGCGAAGATTTATTCAAGAAAATTATTAAGCCTCAAAGCGTCCAGCGCATCGCTAGTTCTTCTTACCTTTGTCTACAGAGGCTGACAATCGGCTATGTATATTCGCCTTAGTCAGCGGTCTATCTACTTATTGTATTACTTATTAAATGTATTCTTATGAAGAGCAATTTCAATGCGCATCTCGCTTCCGCCGAGATGCCCCTGCCGGAGTTTCGCATCTACTCGGTCAAGGAATTGGCAGTCCTCTACTACCCCACCTCTAACCCTCTCTCGGCATGTAGGAGCTTCCGCAAGCTGCTACGCACCGACCCACTGATCAGAGACGGATTGGCACAGCGTGGATTCAAACCCTACGGGCGCAATCTGTCGCCAGCTCAGGTAAGATTCTTACTTGAGCACCTCGGTAGCCCTCGAGAGTTCTACGAAGTGCAGTAGTGGAGGAGAGGCTCACACTAAACACAATGGCGGTGCGTCAGAATACTGTCCTTGTAGTTTAGGCATTCTGACACCTTAAAAGAAAGGGGCTGTGGCAAAGTTCGCTTTGCCACAGCCCCTTTGCAATAATTGAGTTACTAATGGACTACATCATGCCGCCCATACCTCCCATGCCGGGAGCCATCGCTGGTGCAGCGGGCGCTTCCTCCTTCTTGTCGGCTACGACACATTCGGTCGTGAGGAACATACCTGCGATAGAGGCTGCATTCTCTAGAGCCACACGCGTTACCTTGGCTGGGTCAATGACACCAGAGGTATAGAGGTGCTCGAAGCGGTCGGTACGTGCGTTGTAGCCGAAGTCGGCTTCGCCGTCTCTTACCTTCTGCACGATCACTGCGCCTTCCTTACCAGCGTTGGCCACGATCTGGCGAAGTGGCTCCTCGATGGCGCGCTTCACGATCTCGATACCCGTAGTCTCGTCGTCGTTCTCGCCCTTGAGGTTCTCAAGAGCTGCGATCGCACGGATGTAGGCTGTACCACCACCGGGGACAGTTCCTTCCTCAACGGCGGCACGTGTTGCACTTAGGGCATCGTCTACACGATCCTTCTTCTCCTTCATCTCTACTTCGCTAGCAGCACCCACGTAGAGTACAGCTACACCGCCAGCGAGCTTAGCCAAACGCTCCTGTAGCTTCTCGCGGTCGTAGTCGCTCGTGGTCTGTGCCATCTGCGCACGAATCTGCCCAACGCGCTCGGCGATAGCTTCCTTGTCGCCGGCACCATTGACGATGGTCGTATTATCCTTATCGACGGTGATCTTCTCGGCACGGCCAAGCATCTCGAGCGTTACGGCATCGAGCTTGAGGCCAGTCTCTTCGCTGATGACCACACCGCCCGTGAGCGTAGCGATGTCCTGAAGCATAGCCTTGCGGCGATCTCCGAAGCCTGGAGCCTTCACAGCGCACACCTTGAGGCTACCACGTAGGCGGTTCACCACAAGCGTCGTGAGGGCTTCGCTCTCGATATCTTCGGCGATGATGAGCAGTGGACGACCCGTCTGGATCGTTTGCTCTAGGATTGGCAGCACTTCCTTCAGGACGCTGATCTTCTTGTCGTAGAGCAGAATGTATGGGTTCTCTAGCTGTGCCTCCATCTTCTCGCTATTGGTCACGAAGTATGGAGAGATATAGCCGCGGTCGAACTGCATCCCTTCTACTATCTCAACAGTCGTATCCGTTCCCTTAGCTTCCTCTACCGTGATTACGCCTTCTTTCTTCACCTTACGCATCGCCTCGGCGATTAGGGCTCCGATATGCTCATCGCCATTGGCAGAGATCTTGGCTACATGCTCAATCTTCTCGAAGTCGTCGCCAACCTCCTGAGCCATTACCTTGATTTCGCTCACCACCTTAGCTACGGCCTTGTCGATACCGCGCTTCAGATCCATGGGGTTAGCCCCAGCCGTTACGTTCTTCAGCCCCACGCTGATGAGTGCCTGTGCTAGAATGGTGGCAGTAGTCGTACCATCACCAGCATCGTCATTGGTCTTGCTGGCTACTTCCTTGACGAGCTGAGCACCCATATTCTCAAATGGATCTTCCAGCTCGATCTCCTTAGCTACCGAAACGCCGTCCTTGGTGATGTGTGGTGCGCCATACATCTTGCTGAGGATCACGTTGCGCCCCTTAGGGCCGAGCGTTACCTTAACGGCATTAGCCAACGAATCTACACCACGCTTGAGGAGGTCGCGTGCCTCCATATCGAATTTAATTTCCTTTGCCATTGTTTTTGAGTCTGTTGATTATGAATACACTTCCAAGTCTAGAGCGTCGCTAGGATGTCGCTCTGACGCATGATGAGGTACTTCTCGCCTTCGTGCTCGATCTCGGTACCAGCGTACTTGCCGTAGAGCACGATGTCGCCTACCTTAACGACCATCTCTTCGTCCTTGGTGCCACCACCTACGGCCAGAACTTCTGCCTTAGCGGGCTTCTCCTTGGCCGAATCTGGGATAATTACTCCGCCTACTGTCTTCTCTTCTGCAGGAACTGGCTTCACGAGCACACGGTCTGCCAATGGTTTGATGTTCATACTTTATCTGATGTTATATGATTAGTATCCTTAATCTATCGGAGCCTCGACTCCGCTTCGATATACGACCTCGAGCAATACTTATGCCAAAGGGGCAAACACTGCCAATCTGTCACCACGGCAGAGGACACCAGTGTGGCTAGTAATTGACGAGTGCCTTGACGATCAGCTTGCGGATTTTGCCTTCGCCAATGAGAGGTGCGTGTGCATCCTCGGGATAAACTACGACGAACTGACCGACTTTGAGATCGACATAGGTCGAGGCAGGCTGCTCGAAGAGCATATAGTCGCCCTCCTCATCGTAGGGCTTAGTGGGCGCACTGCAGTCCTGCAGATCGCGCCAACCGATGCGTTCGGTACCAGCCAATAGGATATGTATATCGAGATACCGACGATGCGCCTCTAGCGGCATATCCTCCTGGCTCTTGGCATCGGCCTCCACGTTGTTGATGAAGAGGCGGTCTGCATCTAGGACTATACGCTCGAGTGGGGCATGCAGCAGATCGTGCGTCTTGATGTAGTCGAATACTTGTTTGAAGGCTGGATGTAGGCTCTCGTAGCGAGCCGACTCATGGATGCTACCAATGATCATGAAATGATGATTTGATGTGTACGATTGATTAATGTTGGACCAGGGCGATGCTACTGGTGCGCACGCCAGGCTTGATCTCTCCGCCGATGATGATGCCGTCTAGATAAGCGGCATCGGCTCGAGCCAGATCGGGATGCGCATGCTCTCTGCGCCACCTCTGTGTACGCAAGTTATAGACGAGCATAAAGGGCGTGAAGCTGTACCACTGGGGCGCGTGTAGCAGATAGGCACGTCCCTCGGCCTCTAGGCGAGAGACTACATCGGTTTGCCCTAGACGCCTAGCTCGGCGTAGGCGCTGGATGCGCTGCAGGGCTGGGAGAAACTTAGCCTCGTGTACGCCTGAGGCCACCATAATCTCGTCCTCGCCATACAAGGTCATAATGCCTCCGCCGAAAGTAGCTCCACGTCTAAGCGAAGCGTAGGGCACGGGCACTCGTTGCCACGAGGCCTCTCGGTCGTCGGCTCTGAGCGTATAGCAGGAGAGAGCCGTTCTCACGCCCTCCTCACCCTCACTGCCTGCGAAAGCCCCCATCAGGAAGATATAAGGCTCTTCGTCGAGCCAATACTCCGTAGCGAGCACCTTGAGCAGGGCTGCACTAGGATAGCTCCGCTCTTGGCGCCAGCCGAGCTGCGGCTCGTCGAGATCGAGCGAAATCACCGAGTTGGATAGACGCCCCGAGACGCGCCCACCGATGAGGTAGAGCCGCGAGCGAATGAGTGCCGAAGCCATCGCGCTACGTGGCTCGGGCAGACTCGGGAGCGTATCAATGGCCAATTGGCCAGTTTCATTCACAGAGAGCGCATAGACGGAGGCCAGATCGCGCCCTCCCGTAGTCTCTCCGCCTGCGATGATGAGCCGCCCAAGATAGGTGCGCCCCGAGGCATAGGCTAGAGGCTCGGGCAGATTGCCCAGTCGCTCCCACGCCTGCCCCGTGAGCAAGCCGCGTGTCGCATAGACATGGCTATAGAAGCGTTTGGCTCCTCCCTCGGCAGCTGGCGCATCGGGGAAGTTACATCCGCCGACGAGCATCACATAGTCCTCGGCCAGCGAGGCGGCGATGTGCCCAGACACGCCCTTGGCGTAGTCGGCATCCTGCTGGGGCGTTTGTAGCCGTGTGGCTAATTGGGCATTCGCCCCACCTACTGCGATGGTCAGAAGCGCAGTAAGCAGGGCGAATTTGATCGGCTTAATCATAAGCTTTTGGTTTAGAGTTGTGCTAGCATCTCTTGGCAGAGCTGATAGCTCTTGATCATCATACGGGGGATGTGGAACGGTCCTTTGAAGATATTACCCTTGGCAGGTTGTGCCACCGAGCCGTCTCGATGCAGGTAACCGTACCACTCTCCGAATTCGTTGTCTGGGAAATGGGCGTACGTCCAATCGCTGATCTGGCGATGCATCTGCATGTACCTCTCATCTCCGCTAAGCTGATAGGCGTAGAGCGTGGCGATGATCGCCTCGGTCTGTGGCCACCAGAACTTCATATCCTGCGAATAGTCCTGCGGAGGGAAGCCCTTGCAATCTCTGAAGTTGATAATCCCGCCATACTCCTGATCCCAACCCCAGTCCCAAGACCAGTCTAGGATCGTGAGAGCCATATCCTGCAGCTCCTGGTCGCCTCCACGATGCTTCACTTCCTCAAGTAGGAACCACGCCGTCTCGATGCAGTGGCCGGGATTGATGAGGCGTCCGTTGATCGTATCGACGAACTCACCATGCTCGCCCACCCCCTCAAGAAGCGCCTTGTACTCGGGCTTCATGAAGTATGTCTTGAGCTCGTAGATCGAGTCGGCGATCTGCCCCTCGAGCGCAGGATCGGCTATCGCTGTGCGCAGACGGGCAGCCACGTTGAGCATAATCATCACGATCGAGTGCGAGCGCCCCTTGACGTGTGGCTCATACTTGGCTGGTAGTGCACCGGGCGTCGCAAGCCAGCCCTGCACCTGCTTGAAGAGTGCTAGAGCACGCTCGGCATAAGACTTATCGCCCGAGGCAATGCTGTACTCCGACATGGCGATGATGGCGAAGGTCTCGCTGAAGACATAGCGACGCAGACGTAGAGGCGTACCATCGGCCATGACCTCGAAGTACATACGCCCGTCGGCATTGAAGCAGTGCTGCAGTAGGAAGTCAATACAGCTCTTGCTCGCCTCTAGATATTCGGCTCTAGGCTCTATTTCGTTGTAGGCATTGGCAAAGATGTAGGCTGCACGTCCCTGGAACCAAACGCTCTTGGTACCATCCATCAGCTTGCCATCGCGATCCAGACAAGTGTAGATGCCGCCGTGTATGCGGTCTAGCCCATGCTTGAGCCAGAAGTTAAGGATATTATCCTGGAGCTCACTGCGATAACGCTCGGCCCAATAAGTCAAATAAGTCTTGAGATCCATTGAGGTAGCTAAAACAATTTATAGTATGACAAAAGTAGTCCTAATCCCCCAATATAGCAAGGATTTTACTCATTCTGAGACACCTAAAAAGGGGAATGGCAAAACTGTGTTTTGCCATTCCCCTTTAGTTGCCTCATAAGGACTCGAACCTTAACAAACAGGACCAGAATCTGTTGTGCTACCATTACACCATGAGGCAATCATATACAGAAGAGAGGGAACCCCTCAATCCGACGGCAAAGGTAATACTAATTTCCAAATACGCAAGCAAGAGGAGCGAAAATGCACTACAGTTCGCGGCGCAACCTCGCCACTGGCAGCCTCAGCTGCTCCCGATACTTCGCCACCGTGCGCCTAGCTAGAGGGTAACCCTGCTCGGCAAGCAAATCGACCAGCTCGGCATCTGTATAGGGATTGCGCTTGTTTTCGCCCCAGATCAGACGCTCCAGAGCCTGTTTGATCTGGCGGGTTGAGATTTCCTCCCCCTCGTCGTTGGTAATGCCCTCACCGAAGAAAAACTTGAGCGGATAGACACCATAGTCCGTCTGTACGCTCTTACTATTGCTCACACGGCTAATCGTGCTGATGTCTAGTCCTGTCGCCTCGGCGATGTCGCGCAGCACCATCGGGCGCAGGTCTGCAAGTTCGCCCGAGAGGAAGAAAGCATGCTGATGCGCCACAATGGCAAGCATCGTCTGCCTAAGCGTATTCTGCCTCTGCGCCACGGCATCGATGAACCAGCGCGCCTGCTCGACCTTGTGCTTGAGGAAGGTCATCGCCTCACGCCTCTTGCGGTCGGTCGGCCCCTGCTCCACCTCATCGAGCATCGCCAGATACGTAGGGCTTAGCCTAAGCGGAGTGATCTCCCGCTCGTGCACAAGCGCCACCGTGAGCTCGCCATCGACCTGAGAGACGATGAAGTCGGGCGCGTACTGCATCATACGGCTCTCCTCGTCGCTCCCTAGCCCCGAGGTCGGGCGTGGGTTCAGCTTGGCCACCAGCGCGTAGACCTCAGAGAGCTCGTCTTGGCCAATCTCCAGAAGTGAGCATAGCTTGTCGAAGCGCTTATTGACGAAGTCGTCGTAGTAATGCCGCAGGATGGTCAGAGCCAGAGCAACGCCAAGGCGAGACTCCCCTGCTCTACGCTCGAGCTGTAGGATAAGGCACTCCTGCAGGTCACGAGCAGCGATGCCAGCAGGCTCGAGCCTCTGGATGCGCTTAATCAGATCTAGTAGCTCGTACTCGCTAGCCTCGATGCCAACCTTGAAGAGCAAATCGTCCTGCAGCTGATAGATCGATCGGTCTAGATACCCCTCGGCCGAGAGGTTGCCGATGATGTAGCGCGCTAGCTCACGCTCGCGATCGGTGAGCTTAGTCATGCCCAGCTGCTCCATCAGCAGTTCGTCTATCGATGGGGCAGAAGACGAGAATGGTACGTCCTCACGCTGCGCTTGTCGCTCCTGTAGCTCTCTTAGTTTGTAGGCAGGGATATCGTCTTCGCTGGCATACTCGCCTAGCTCCCAATCCTGCTCGCTCACTTCACTAGGCGCCTCATCGTCTGTCGAAGAGCCCTCGCCCTCGTAGCTCTCCTCAAGAGCAGGGTTCTCCTCCAGCTCTCGCTCTATGCGTGTCTCCAGCTCGAGGGTCGTCAGCTCGAGCATCTTGATCGCCTGTATCTGTGCTGGGCTGAGCGTGAGCCCCTGCTCTAGCCGTTGCTGTTGGGTTAGTCTATTCATACCCCCAATCAGAATAGGTGAAGGATGCGTCCTAGACCTATACTATTGGAGCCCTTGACCAGCACCAGATAGCCCCTAGGCGGATGCTGCTCGAGCCACTGCGCCAGCTCCTCTCTCGTAGGGAAGCTATTGGCGACCTCTCCCAGCTCCTCTCGCCACCTAGGCCCACAGTAGAGCACTCGGTCTTGCACCCCGAGAGCGGCCTCGACCTGCGTGCGGAGCTTATGGTGCGCCGCTGCACTCTCGGCACCCAGCTCATTCATATCGCCCAAGACAAGTAGCTTAGGGCAATCGATGGATAGACCGAAGAGGTTCTGCAGAGCCGTGTGCATGCTCGACGGATTGGCGTTGTAGGCATCGGCGATGAGCCAGTTGTGCTCGGTCTCGATGAGCTGACTGCGGCTATTGCTCGGAGCATAGTCCGCCAGAGCTCGGGAGATGTCCTCGACTGGTACATCGAAGTAGAGGCCGATGGCGATGGCTGCCAGGGCGTTGTCTAGGTTATACCCCCCCACGAGCCTCGTAGACTGCCTGCACTGGGCAATCTGTAGCGTAGGGCACGACCAAGCGAAGTGCAAGAACAGCTCCCGATTGTCCTCGGGGAGGTAGCCTCGCACCACAGCCTCCTCGCCCTGACCGTAGGTAACGGATGGGATGCCACGGCCTAGATCGCGGAGCGTAGCATCTTCCTCTCGCAGGAATATCTTACCCCCATGCGCCCTGAGCCAGTCGTATAGCTCGCCCTTGGTCTTGATCACCCCTAGGAGCGAACCGAAGCCCTCTAGATGTGCTAGACCGACGTTGGTAATGAGGCCATAGTTGGGCTGGGCGATGGCGCATAGCTCGGCAATGTCGCCTGGCTTACTTGCCCCCATCTCGATGAGCGCGATCTGGTGCTCGGGCGTCAGGCGAAGCAGGGTCAGCGGCACGCCGATATGGTTGTTGAGATTGCCCTCGGTGTAGAGCAGATGGTAGCTCCTAGAGAGCACGGCAGCTGCGAGCTCCTTAGTCGTCGTTTTGCCATTCGTCCCCGTGATGGCGATGAGGGGCGTGGCGAGCTCCAGCCTGTGGTGCGTGGCTAGGGCCTGCAGAGCCTCTAGCACGTTGGGCACATGGAGCAGCTGTTCCCCTACGAGAGAGGCATCGTCCACCACGGCATAGGCAGCCCCAGCCTCTAGGGCTGCATGGGCATACCGATTGCCGTCGAAGCGTTCGCCTCTGAGGGCAAAGAAGATGCAGCCGGGCGTTATGCTTCGGCTATCGGTAGAGACGATAAGGTGCTCTAGATAGAGGCTATATAGTTGTTGTATGGTCGTCATATCCACGCCTAGGGTTGATGATGTACAAATGTACGATTTTATTCTCCAGTCCGTGTAGTGGCAGACTAAGCTACGAGGCAACTGCAGCTCCCCACGGGGCAAGGCAAACAAATGATGGTGTTTCAGAATGCGCAAACTGCTGTGTTACTTGCGACATTCCGCTTCGGTCACACATTCTAGTATGCCCCCTTTAGCCTCAGTCTTAGTGCCTTGCATTTTGCGCATTCTGAAACACCTAAAAGGGGCTGCAGCAAAAGTGAATTTTGCCACAGCCCC
>JAUMYV010000018.1 GCA_030528445.1 Porphyromonadaceae bacterium
CTTGAATACAAAAAGAAATGGGGCTATGCCAAAAGCCAATTTTGACACAGCCCCATATTTGTGTTTGAGCCAATCCGCCGCTAGGACTAAACACTCTCTGCTCCAGTAGAAGGTAGCGCTTTGGGATCCGGTCCGTAGCGATTGTCACCACGCGTACCAGCCTTTAGGAAGAATATAATCAACGTAAGCGAGAGAGCCACCGAGACAATACCAAGAATGGCATTAGTCCCCATCATCAGCATCAAACTCTCGGCAGAGTCAGAGGTCGGATCAAAGAATATCATAGCATACCAGAGAATCATCATGACCAATATCGCCAAAGCCCACCAACCAGAACGATTAATATCGTGCAAGCGTCGGATGCAGATGGTCAGGAATGGAGGCAAACTAATGAGCGAAAAGGCTAACATCAAGGACATCATGCGCAAATCCCCAGCCATACCCGTGGGGGCAACACTCGAGATCCATGCTTGATCGTCGTGCGGAGCAAAAAGCAAAATGCCCACAAGCGAAAGAATAAGCTGAATCATCAGATAGAACAACTGAAACCCCCAAAACTCTCTGCGGCGTGCTCGACCACGAGGATTGGCATAGTTGACCGTATAGCAGTCTTTGAAGTAGCTAAATAAACTCTTTTTCATAACGCTCAGATATTGTTTTACTTGATTGCACGATAGATGAGCTCCTCACGCTTGCGCTTAGGAACATAGTGTCGCTTTGCTTCGTCACGATAGTAGCGAATATCAGCCTCAGCCTCCACATCTCTGACCTCAACCTCCTCAATAGGTTTACCTATGGCGACAATGCTAATGGGAGTAAGATATTCGGGCAGGTCAAGCATGGCGGCTATTCTCTTGGGGTCGAATGAGAGGAAAATACATGCACCAAAGCCAGACTCCACAGCCATCAGCCCGAGAGCCTCTAGCTGCAGCCCTTCATCGAATCTAGCGCTCGAAGACAAGCGCGTATCCAAGATCTGAATAACGAAAGCCGTAGGGCGCTCATCCTCATTAGGCTCTGGCCATTCAGGCAGATACCCTGCCCAAACGACAGACTGGCTGAGCGTATGGCATAGAGCATCGTCCGTCACGAGTACATACTTGAGCGGTTGCATATTGCGTGCCGAAGCCGTGTAGCGTAGCCCCTCAATCCAAGACGACATCAGCTCTTGACTCGGACGTATCGACCGGTCGAAACGGCGGTAACTACGGTTGCGTTTAAGTAGCTCAATCAACTGCATCATAGTTTTATTGATAAATGAATTTAAGCGTTCGCTTCTCTCCCTCAGCCTCAATCTGGACAACGTAAACCCCGCCTGTGACCAAGAAATCAACTGGCACTACATACTCTGTAGCAGAAGATAGCTTCTGCTGATGCACGAGCTGTCCGCTCAAGCTATACAGACGTAGCTGCGCTGAAGCAAACCGCTTGGGCAGGAGTACATAGAGACGAGACTGATAGTAATAGCACTGTATCTCTGCTCCGTGTAGCGCAGGGCTTGGAATAGGCAATACATTGGGGGAAGTAGGTGACTGAACTAGGAGGTCGACCCAGAGATCTCCATTACGAGGCGTCCAACCTGTTTGGTCAAGCTCAAACATATTCCAGCTCGTAGCAGTCTTACGCTTAGCTTGATACAAGAAAGGGAAACGAATAAATTCGCTTGCGGACTTAGGGGTGAGCGTCAGCATATACGAGCCTCGACCTATTGCGGAGGGCTGAAGATCTGATAGACTTGGAACAAACAGCTCGATAGTGTCGGCGTCTAGAGTCCGATCTGAGCTACCGAAGCGGTTCTCTTGTCTATCATAACGATCGAACGTCGCAGCATTCAGCTCCGTCTCCCAAACTATTCGTCCAAGAGTCTTGCCATCGGCTAGCTCTCTGAGCTTAATATCCATCTGAGGGAAAGATGTCTTGAGATGCTCCTCTCCACGGAATAGAAGATAGACACCAAGAGGCGTAACCTCCCCTTCTTTGAGGTTAATAACTCGGCCGATGCCTCTAAGTTTCTCATCGGATAAAACCTGAATATCATCTTGTTTGGGAGAATTAGGCGGAAAATCGCTCAAGCGATAAACAGCATTAGAGACATGTGGGTCATAGCCCTCACACAGAGTCTTACCCGTATTGTCTGGGTCGAGGAAGGGCCTGAGGCTCATCGAATCGGTTCTCTCTACCCACGTGCGATGAATGGCGTAGTAGTGATCGCTCTCGGGTGAGGTACAGGTCGAGGCACCACCAGTGAGCGCACCAATCAAGAGACCATTCCTATCAAACAAACCCGAGCCAGAGGATCCTCCAGCCGTCGTCCCGATCTCCCAGCGCGGTATGTACCAATGCTTCTCATCCCAAGAAAGCCCGATACCTATGCTGTAGTTATCTTCTATTGCTATTGGCTCATCGGTTGTTTGGTTATATCGCTTGGTCGTTGCCAGTGGATGATGAATCCCAACGTAGGGATGTGGTGGCGTAGGGCTAATGCTCCAACCAGCAAAGCAGGCGTTGTACGCTGTGGGGATAGGCAATAGATTACCATCTACATCCTTGGGCAAACCTGTGATGCGGAGCAGTGCCATATCGGCCTCGGGGTTATAGGCGACTAGTTCTGCTCCACTAAGCGTCATCTCCTCCGTCCCTCGTATGTTACCATTGGTCTTTTGGCTCTGGAAGCCAAAGAAGAAAACCGTCGTCTTGGCTTCTTGTTTGATTGCCTCTATATCATCAAGTTCATAGAGACGATTGACGTTGTGAGCCGCTGTAAGGACGTAAGCCGTGCCATCACCTCGCAAATTATTGATTAGTGTACCTGTGCTATATAGACCGCCATTGACTACCTGCAGAAGCGTAGCTCGCGATTGTCTATTCCACTCGGGGAATGCCACGACATTGCGCGCGCAGTCTAGCTTAGGGAGCGCATTGCGGTTGTGATCAAATATCGGCTCTCCAGCAATTGCACTGCGTATGGCCTGAGCACGCATACCTAGAAAATCGTGGTGTAGCTTATCAATAACAAAAGGAACGATGCGTGCCCCTCTAGGAGGACATTCGTACTCTAGAGTAATCTGTTCGCCCTGTACGGGGGCTAAGCTGAGCAGCCCGTCGGGGTTATTATTGGCATCGGTAAAAGCTCCTCGCCTAAGCCTGTCTGCTCCGTAGATATATAGGGCTGCATCCTTGGGTAAATGGTACTGGCGTAGGGTTAACCCAATCCCCTTTGCATTGGGACTTGTGATGGTGCATCTCCACGTGTAGCAACCCCTATCATCAATCAGCCACTCACCACAGCTCTCTGGCGATAGGTTTAGATCTCTACTCACAGCGAAGCGAAGCACACGAAACGCCTGCTCTCGCGAGGTCTCCTGTGGCAAATCCTGCTCGCAGAGCTCTGGCAAGCGAAGATGTACCACAGACTCCCCCCCCCCTGGCTATTTGCTGCGACAGCTCTCATTTCGATGCCACTAGAGCTTCGCGCGGGACGGTGTACCGAGTACTGCCCCGTGGCTTGATAGACAAACCCTAGAGATAGTAATAGTATAAAAATCTGCCTAAACCTATTCATCATAAAATCCACACAATTAGTCGTGTCGTTTTGCTTGCTCTACTTAATGCCTTTGTAGGCCTTGAGGTAGTGCTTGTAGAAGTGATTCCACTCGGCTTGCTCTGCCAGGACCATAGCCTCCTCGCATAGCTCCTTGGTCGATCCCAACTTCCCAGAGGCAAGCGCCTCAATATGCTCAGCAATCTGTTCGACTACCTCCTGTGTATTGTAGTCCGTTCGCTCCACGAGACGCACTGGCACCCCCACCTCTGAGTAGCGTTTCTGCCCGCGGAGCTGATCATCAGCCCACAGCCCGAAACCTGCAAAGTTGGTCGTAATAGTGGGCACACCGAAAGCAATACTCTCCAGTGGCGTATAGCCCCAAGGCTCGTAATAGCTTGGATAAACCGTCAGATCCATACCAATGAGCAAATCGTAATAGCTGAGATTTAGAATGCCATCACTACCGTGCAGATAGCAGGGGACAAAGATTATATTGACCTTCTCGTCTGCTTGGTCAAGGCCAAGATAGCGGAAGTGGCTCTGTGCCGCATCGTCAGCCATATTGTGTAGCCAGTGCGTCAGACTAGGGTGCTGGAGTGCCCCTGTCTTCGCCTCCTCTGGGTGCTCTAGCAGATATTTGAGGTCTGCACGTGCCTCTGCGACCCAAGCTGGTACGAGTAGGAAGGCAACGATGGGTCGCTTACCCGTGTAGCTATGTCTGAGTTTGGCTACAGACTCAACGAATAGATCGATCCCCTTATTGCGATACTCATAGCGCCCACCTAGGGAGACGAAGCATGCCTTGTCGCTGATGGTATACCCCGTAAGCGCCGAAGCCACAGAGGCAAGGCGCTCGCGAGCCTGCTTGCGTGCACGCTCAAAAGCACGTCCCTTGGGGACGAAGTCTCCCTCGAAGCCATTGGGCAGTACTACTGGCTCTCGCTCTATGAGCTGCTTGCACTCGCGAGCCGTAAGTTTGCTTACAGTGGCGAAGCAGTCTGCCGCGTGTGCGGCAAGTTTCTCTACCGAGTGCTTAGCCTCTACATTCAATTCACGAGCCATTTGGTCTCCATTGTAGTGCTCCATGTAGGCGTAGAGTTCCTTGCCGTTGCCCGCAATAGAGCGACCTACCGTAGTGGCATGAGTGATAAACATCGTACGGAGCTTCGGCTCTATCGCCTTGGAGTAGAGTAGTCCCATCCCTGTTTGCCATTCGTTGAAGATTGCGATGTGCTTGCTCCTCTTGGGTAATATCTCGAAGATGCTGTGCATCACACGCGCTGCTGCCACACCAAATAGGCTTGCCTGGTCGTAGTCCCCATAGCCTTTGTCGCTCTGCAAACCATACTGCTGCCACATCTGGAAGTAGAGGGCATCGCGCTCCTGCCACAGAGGCGAGAAGTCGACCAGTACGACGGCTGGCTTACCTGGTACACTCCAACGCCCGACTACAGTACGCAAGGGGAACTTGGACTGTTGTTTATCGACCCACTTCTGTAGCTCCTCGGGGACATCTGGCTCGAAATCCATGGGCAAGGCCTCACCCTGCTGAGCCAATAGAGGACCAATAAAAACCACCGAGCCCTCGTGCGCCTGCATCATCGCTCTAGCCCTCGAACTAAGGACGGTATAGATACCGCCCATTTTATTGCATACTTCCCAGCTTGTTTCTAGTATCATTATGTTGTTTCGTTTGAGTTTTTTAATCTGATTTTACCCCAAAAATATGCCACTTAGTACAAATAAGCAACTAAACCTCTCGTGCCTGAACTGACTCTAGACGAAAGTACGCCAGAGCATAGCCACTAGAGCAGTCACGACGATGCCTAGCCCTAGAGGCAAGAAAGTCGCGATAGCCGTCCAGCGCAGGCTACCTGTCTCCTTGTATATGGTATATATGGTGGTGCTACAAGGATGATGAAGCAAGCAGAAGAGCATCAGATTGACAGCAGTAAGCATCGTCCACCCCCCAGCCTGTAGCAGCGCCTTGGTTTCTTCGGGACTTCCCTCGGTCAGCACTCCAGCCGCGCCACTACCCAGATCAGGATTCATCAGCACGGTAAGCATCAAGACTGTCGGGATAACAATCTCGTTGGCTGGGATAGCGAGTACATAAGCCAGCAGGATGATTCCGTTTAGCCCGAGAAACCAGCCTGGGGCATCGAGCCAATGCACCAGATGAGCCGCAATACTATCGCCACCTATATGGACATTCCCCGAGAGCCAAATAAGTGCTCCAGCAGGTACAGCGAAGATGACCGCTCTACCCAGTACGATAAGCGTACGATCGATGAGTGAGGTATAGAGCGTACGCCAGAACTGAGGCGGACGGTATGGTGGCAGTTCTAGGTGGAAGGTAGAGACCTCGCCTCGAAGTACGGTACGAGAGAGTAACCACGAAGAGGCGAACATAAGTGTAATGCCCAGCAAGACGACCAGCAGAACGCTCCCAATGCTCGCTAGAGAAGAATAAGCGCTAGGAACAGCAGCCCCGATGAAGAGCGTCCCGATGAGGATCTGCGTCGGCCAGCGCCCATTGCAAAGGGAGAAGTTATTGGTAATAATGGCGATGAGCCGCTCTCGGTTACTATCAATGATACGCGTGGAGACAACACCCGCGGCATTGCACCCGAAGCCCATACTCATGGTCAGAGCCTGCTTGCCGTGGGCACCAGAGCGGCGAAACAGTTCGTCGAGATTGAACGCCACGCGAGGCAGATAGCCAAAGTCCTCCAAGAGCGTAAAGAGCGGAAAAAAGATCGCCATCGGCGGGAGCATCACCGACACCACCCATGCCGTGGCCAAATAAACGCCATCGACCAGTAGACCTGTGAGCCACCAAGGCGCTTGCACATACTCAAAAGCAGAGCGAAGCAGCGGATGCAGATAGCCCACGAGTAGCTCGTTGAGCCAACCAGAGGGATAGTTGGAACCTACTATTGTCAGCCAAAAAACCAAGGCCAATAGACCTATCATAATCGGGAAGCCCCACCTACGGCTCGTCAGGATCTTATCTAGCTTGACGTCGAGGGATGAACGGCCACGGCTATTGCCTTGGCGCACCACCTCCGAGCAGATTTGCTCCGCCTCGGCATAGATCCCCTCTATCCAGCGCTCGTGCAGATCCTCACCTAGCTCTAGGTGTATCTCTCGCGCTAGAGCGAGCAGAGACTCCGAGCCGAAACGCTCGACGATACTAGGGTCCTCCTCCAGCAGTCGGTAGGCAATCCACTGGACGTTGTTGTTCTCTGGATAAGCCTGCTGTACTGCCTCCTTCAGCCGAGCTACTTTCTTCTCTGCCTCTCTAGGCAGAGAAGTGTTGCGTCTAGGCCGACAGACAATCTCTCCGCTAGCCACCCCCCTCATCGTAGAGAGTAGCTCCTCCATGCCCACAGACGACCTGGCCGAAGCCCCCACGACGGGGACGCCCAAGCGACGAGCTAGGGCATTGAGGTCGACTTCGATATCGTTGCGCTTGGCTTCGTCAAGTAGATTAACGCAGAGGACAACTCTATCGGTAATCTGCAGCACCTGTAAGATCAGGTTCATATTGCGCTCCAACCTCGTCGCATCGGCCACGACTACCGTTACATCGGGGGCATCGAAGAGAATAAAGTCTCGAGCGATCTCTTCGTCCTCACTTGTCGAGGAGAGAGAATAGGTACCCGGTAGGTCAATGATGCGGTACTCCTGACCAGCATAGGCAAAAGCTCCCTCTGCTTTGCCGACAGTCTTGCCTGGCCAGTTCCCCGTATGCTGCTTGAGCCCTGTTAGGTTGTTGAATATGGTGCTCTTACCTGTATTGGGATTACCTGCTAGAGCTATGGTATAGCGTGCTTGAGTCGCTCGCTCTCCTCTGCGCTCAAGCTTAGCCGAGCGAGCTTGCGGACAGGCGGAGCACCCCGAGGCGGATGTACATTGCTTACTCATTTATATAAATTAAGGACTAGTTAATTCTTCTCAATCAAGATATACTGAGCTTGATCATGCCGTAGCGCAATAGCCGAGCCGCGCACCACATAAGCTATGGGATTACCCATAGGGCTCTTCATCTCGATACTCACACGACTACCACGCACGAAACCCAAATCCATCAGACGCCTGCGCATCGCCCCCCGACAGCTCGGCGAGAGGGCTACGATGCGTACCTCCTCGCCCTCGGATAGAGCCGTCAGCCGTCTTACCCTAAGCGCCTGCTCGACTACCTCGTCTGTAGGCTCAATCTGCGTGAGCGTGAGAGCCTCTAGGGCGACAAGAGGTAGAGTATGCTGCTCACCCTCGTAGAGAAAGACAAAATGATTGGGACTGACTCGGGTAATCTGGAGGACGGCACTACGAGCTAGATGTGTCTGATTGATTTTGGCAAAGAGCTCGGCATCATCATCCTCGATATGCAGTAGCCGAAACCATTGCCCAGGGGTGATGCGTCCGGCAACTAACTGATTCGTCTGGGGCAGCTCTAGCGTATGGGTAGGAATGGGGTCTCCATGGGGGTCAAAGAGAGGATTGCGCAGTAGGGACGAGATGCGAGCCTGTTCCTCCTCACTAATGTGGTGCTCCATCTTATTGGCCATCTGGTGCCAATCCTCGGGCTTGTAGCCAGAGTGCTCGGCCAAATACTTCTCGTAGATGCGATGCGCTCTGATTAGGCGCAATGCCCTATGCTCCCCCTGCTCGGTGAGCTTGAGGGGCATGGACTGCATATCACCGCTGAGCACGAGCGAGCCAACAATCTGCGCAAGCAACTCGTCCGACAGCCTAAGCCTCTGGGCAATTGCCTCTACGGTAGTGCTCTCCTGCGTCTCTGCGGCATGATAGACCGCCTTGAGGAAATCTTCCTCCGCCTCCTGTAGATGCCTTCTGGCCGGGCGGGGCGAGATAGCTCTGTCGAGTAAGTATTTCATTGACCGGAATCCCATCGCTGTAAGATTTTAGTTGCGTATATCTATCAGACAAAATTAGTCTTTTTACATAACACCCTCTATTTTCGCCAAATTGAACGAGGTAGAGAGGAGCTAAATATTCTCGTGAGGCTACTGCTCCTCTTGTGGCAAGGTGTAGAGTAGATGCGTTCCCCAGCCGATGGAGCCGAGTAGCCCCGTTTGCCTAAAGGCTCGGAGCTCGCGACCTGCAGCAGTCCGCTCAAGGCCTGTCATCGTCGCGTATGTGCGGATGTTCAAGGCCGAATGCTTGCGAAGATATGCTAGAGCCAAATCAAGTCGCTCGGACTCATCCTCGACAATGGCTCCTCTATCGGGGGCTTGAGTGCGAGACAGATCGCAGTGGGCGTTTGCCTGACGTACAAGCACTTTGTCTGCTCGGAAGTTGATTCCTCCAATCTCAATGCTTGCCGCATTGCGCTTGGTGCCACCTTCTTCTTCAGGCTCCGCTCCACGCCTGATCGCCAGTTTGGCCGTGAAAGTGCCCAGTCCATCGACCTTGACGGAGTATCCCTCGGCTACTTTGCCTGCTACCTCATCACTAAGCAAAGCCACGAGCCCGAGGACGTCTCCCTCGGTGAAGCTAGAGGCTGCAGAGATCTTGCGGGCAAGCTCTTGAAGGCTGATGCGCTGTGTAATTTGGATTTTGGGATACTTAATTCGCTTGCCTTCTCCCCTCAGATCAGGCAGCTCTGCCATAATATACTTAGCCATAAAAACAGTAGAATAAAAGATGAATAAAAAGTAGTTCAACAAAGTTAGTCAATAGCCAATAAAAAAATAGATCAGCCCTCAGAAAAGTTTAGAGCAAGCTTAGCTCTATATAGAGGACGTCTATCTCTACATAGAGCAAGTCTATCTCTACATAGAGCCAAACGCGCTCCAAAGAATTGTTTTCGGAGCAACCAATCATTGCCTCTACCGCTTCTATCTATTCCGTAGCGTAGATTCATTATGGCAAGCTTCAACTTGGTCACTAGACTTAGCTTAGGAGGTTAGCGTTTACTTTGGCTTATCCACTATTATTTAATACATTTGTTAGCACTATTCATTAACTATTACATTTAACGAGGTAGATTTATGAACAAGAACCTACTAAACAAGCTATTGCTACTATTCGTTGTGGGAGCTGTCCTTTTCTCATGTTCTAGAAAGAATGAACATGCAGAGCGTATCCCCGCAGATGCGATTTTCGTCGCCTCTATCAACCTACAAAATCTAGTCGACAAGTCTGGATACACTGCCGAGGATGCCAAAATCCTTGGAGCGAAGTTCGCCGAGGAAACCCACGGCTCTCTCTCGGCAGAGCAGATCAAGTACTTCCAGGAGCTTATCGCCGACCCTAGAGAGGCTGGTCTATCGCTCAAGGTTCCCGTGTATATGTTCTCCAGCCCTAATATCTCGTTTGCCCTAGTGGCTCAAGTAGATTCGGAGAAGAAGCTAGAGAAGTTCCTGCGTGAGTCGCTCAAAAAAGACGGCGAAGAAGTCACAATCAGCACTCAAGATGGCTTCCACTTTGCTAGCCTAGACAATATCGGGCTCATTGGCTACGACAGCCGCTCATGCGTCCTCACATTCGGCGAGCATACTGGTCGCGATGTTCAGCTCAAATACCTAAGTGAGGCGATGAAGCGCAAGGGTAGCGAGTCGATCATCAAGCACAGTGCCTACAAAGAGATGGAGCAGGAGCAGGGAGATTTGCGTATGTTCTACTCTCTCGGTGGTGTGATGGATCTAGCGATGAAGGGTTATGGAGCTCTAGGTGCCTCTATGGCACGAGAGATCTATTCCTTCAACATCGACAGTTGCTATGCCATCAATAGCATCGCCTTCGAGGCTGGTAAACTCACATACGCACAGAGAATGCATACAGAGAACCTCAAGGCCAAAGAGAGCCTAGAAGAAATCTACAAGATTGCGAAACCTGCGAAAGGCGAATTCATTAAGCACTTCCCCGCTTCTTCTTTGGCTTTTTTCAATATGGGTCTAGATGGAACTAGGCTTCTCAAGCTCATCTCTGGAGGCTCGCTTGGTGTGATACTTGCTATGGCAGAGGCCGAGGGTGTGAATTTCTCCAACGTCATTGCGAGCCTAGATGGAGACATAGCAGTGGGTCTGACAGGGCTACAAAGCGATCGGGTCAGCGCTACCCTACTGGCTAAGCTCAACGACGAGCAACCTCTACTAGCTCTGCTAGAGCACTTCTACACGCAAGCCACGGCACAGCAGGGAGAGGTCGATGCCGATTTTGTCAAGATCGACGACCATAACTACCAGACCATCATCGACAAGATGACTATTTCCTTCGGCGTGAAGAATAGCACCCTCTACATCTCATCTCTACCCCTAGAGCAAGTTTGGCAGGAATACAAACAGAACGCCTCCGAGATGCCAGAGGGGCAGCTTCTAGGCAAGTCGCCTGCAGTACTGCTGATCAACATCGCTCAGATCCTCAAGGTAGATCGTATCGCCAGCGAGCTAGCAGGAGAACCCCTCATCAAGCATCAAGTGGAGAAATTCGCCAGCCTAAGCTCCTACTACAAAGACAAGAATACAAGCTCTACGGAGCTACACTTCAAAGATTCAAAAACTAATGCCCTCAAGCAACTCGTCGATATGATTCGTGAGGTCTCGGAGGCTAAACAGCCTACTCCTGCGGAGGAAGCGATACAAGAAGCTGAAGTCGCTCAATGATCCAGCGCATCGAATTGGAGGGCGTAGTCCCTCATGTATTCACAGAGGGTTGTCCCTGCTCCGAGGTTTGGCTCCAGAGCCTAACCCTAGAGCGGGGACGGCTCTATCTGATTGAGGCATCCTCGGGGGCGGGCAAGTCCTCGCTCTGTAGCTTCATCTACGGACATCGCTCGGACTACATGGGGCGAATCGCTTTCGACGGGCAGGATATCCGAGCAATCCAACCGGAGCGATGGTCTCAGATACGTAGAGAGTCTCTAGGTCTACTTTTCCAAGAGCTTAAGCTATTCGACAATCTGAGCGTTTGGGAAAACATACAAATCAAGAATCAACTGACCCAGCAGCACTCACCAGAGAAGATTGTACATCTACTCACGCGGCTCGGCATCGGAGACAAGATCGATCAACCTACTGGCAAACTTTCCCTAGGTCAGCAGCAGCGTGTCGCTCTGATACGGATGCTGATGCAACCTCTGGACTTCATCATGCTAGATGAACCAATCAGCCATCTAGACGATGCCAACGCCTCTACAGTGGCAGAAATTATCCTCGCCGAAGCTCAGCGCCAAGGGGCTGCCATCATCTGCACCTCTGTGGGCAAGGCTCTCCCACTACCCTACCATCATATCTATCATCTGTGATGAATAAGCTTGTTCTGCGCCTGCTACGTCAGCACCTCAATCGAGGGCAGTTGGTTGGCTTCTTCCTTGCCAATCTAGTGGGTCTAATCATCCTACTCCTCGGCATTCAGTTCTATCAAGATGCAGCAGAGACGCTCAACGGCTCGGATCGACTGCTCCCCAGCGACTACCTCATCCTCTCCAAACCCGTTCAATCCGATCGACTGTTTAGCCATGGACAAACGACTTTCTCCAAGGACGAAATTGCGAGGCTAAGGAATCAGGACTTTACCAAGTGCTTAGGTCAATTCACCCCTGCTAAGTTTAGAGTGACTGCCAGTATTCACTTCGGCATCGAACTCTACACCTATATCTTCTTCGAGGCCGTCCCCGACGAATTTCTAGACGTTGCTCCCGAGAATTGGGCATTCACACCAGGCGAGAGTGTGCTCCCCATCATTATTCCCAGACAGTATCTAGGACTATACAATGCAGCGTTTGCTCAGAGCCAAGGGCTACCCCAAATCTCCGAGGGAGGCATCTCGCGTATTCCTCTAAGCATTACCGTGCAGGGGCAAGGGCGCGAAGAGGTGTATGAGGGACGTATCGTGGGGTTCAGCAATCGCCTCAATACCATTCTAGTACCCGAGAGCTTCGTCTCGTGGGGCAATGAGCAATACGCACAGGGACTCACAGCAGATCCGTCTAGACTTATCCTACAAGCACGCAACCCCAGCGACCCTACTCTAGGCGAATATATCCAGCAGCACGGCTACCAAGTGGAGGGAGGCAATAAGACCAATGAAGGCATGGCGATGCTACGCCTCATCGCCTCGGGGGTATTTGCTCTAGGACTACTCATCAGCTTGCTATCCGCCTATCTGCTGATGCTCAGCATCTACCTACTCCTGCAGAAGAACACCAAAGAGCTAACCACCCTACTGCTCATCGGCTATAGCCCTAGGGATATTTACCGACCCTATTGGTGGCTTACCCTCGGCCTCAATGCTCTCGCGCTCGGACTCTCCGTGGGCATCGTGCTGATGCTACGTAGCCTATACCTCGCTTGGGGGCAGGCTATACTCCCCAATCTAGCTGGGGGAAGCGTCTTGCCTATGCTAGGATCTGGGCTAGGGCTACTCGCCCTATGCGCTATGCTCTTCGCATGGGCGATCCGAAAGCGAATCCTTAACCTACCAGCATACGGAGCTATTAAGTAGCTCCAAGCAACAATAAAGACAAGTGTATGAACGTTTCTGAGCTAGAAACTCACTACACTTACACTGATCTACTCTATGCGACATCGGCGCATTTTGCCTCTCGGCCTACTCTGGTTCTCCGCCTCCTCTCTATCGGGAGGTAGTCTACTGTGCCAAACTAGTCTCCCCGCCACACCTACAGACACCCTAAGCCTACGAACCCGAGATGTGCTTGAGCTCCCCAAACTCCATCTAGACTCAACCCTCAAGCTAGGTGCACCAATTCGACCACAGTCGCCCTCGTATCAACTTCGCCCACAGCTACCCGAAATCACACGCCCTACCTTACAGGGGGACTTGACTTCGCTCCCCAAAGTTCAGCTAGCTCCTCCAAGTACAGATCACAAGATTTTCTCCATCGGTCGGCTACGGCTAGAGAGCTTCCCTGAGCAAATTGACGAATTGAGCTATGCGAATACGAGACTATATGCGAAGCAAATTAACCTGAGCACACAGCTAAATCCACTTATTCGGCTCAATGCCTCGGCGATGCTCGGGCATACACACTCGCCCTATCAGCCAGTGCCGGAGCAAATGTATCAGCTCTACACGGGGCTATCCATATCTCCGAGCCAAGATCTACGCCTCAATCTAGGCGTAGCCTTTAGGGAGCAAATGCGGTATCAGTACTGGAATCCGCACCTCTCGGTGCAGGCGAATATGAGCGATCGGCTTCGCTTGCAACTATACTCGGGGCTATCCCAGTACACTACTGCAAACCCAATCGGGCAATATAGCCTACACGGCATCCAATACTATCTAGGTGGTAGGCTAGACTATGCTCTTGGGAAGAACGTGTATCTCTACGGGAATGCGCACACCTCCATACATCAAGGCATCATGGGGAGCACGATTCATCCATATCTCAACCAATGGTCGCCCTCTCTAGGCGGTGGTATCGGCTTCAACATCGAGGGCTGTGGCCCTATTGAGATTGGCGTGCAGTATCACTACAATCCGATAAGTCGGCGTATGGAGCCTATGCCCTGGGTCAATATCGTCGGGGCAGTCAATCTAGTGATCAAAGCGATCGCTAGCCTATTCGACTGATGGACTCCCAGATTTGCCTATAATAAGTGAACCCCTCCCCGAGCCAATAATGACTCAAGGAGGGGTTCTTATTAGCCCAAAAGCCTAGTAACTTACTTCTTCTTGGCAGGGAGGTGGATAGCCACGCCTAGAGCGTCAGCAATTGCCTCATAGAGCGCTTCGGAGTAAGTTGGGTGACCGTAGATCGTAGCAAGCACTTCCTCGGCCGTGGCTTCGATCTCCATAACAAGAGAGGCTTGGCTGATCATCTCGGCAGCCATAGCACCGATAATGTGGATACCAAGGATTTCGCCATACTTATTGTCTAGGATAACCTTAACGAAACCAGTTGTCTCGCCAGATGCTAGAGCACGACCGTTAGCCACGAATGGGAACTTACCTACGCGGATCTCGCCATAGTGCTCCCGAGCTTGATCTTCGGTCAGACCTACCATCGCAACCTCTGGACGAGTATACACTACCGAAGGAGCGGAGAGGAGCTTGAGCTCTACGTGGTTGCCGTGCAGTGCGTTCTCGGCAGCTACCTCAGCCATACGGAAGGCTGTGTGGGCAAGCATCTTGATGCCATTGACGTCGCCAGGAGCATAAACACCCTTAACGCTCGTCTCCATATACTTGTCGACCTTAACCTTACCCTTCTCAATCTCTAGGTCTAGCTCGCCTACACCCTCTAGATCTGGCACACGACCGATAGAGAGTAGAGCCTTGTCTGCCTCGATCACTTCGCCGCTCTTGAGGACTGCAGCTAGACGACCAGAGCGGTCTTCGATGCGCTCGATAGACTTGCCTGTCATCACTGTGATACCCATCTTCTCGAGGTCTGCACGCAGAGTCTCGGATACCTCACGGTCTAGAGCAGGGATAATGCGATCTGCCATCTCAACAATGGTGACCTTAGTACCGAGAGCGCCCAAAGCTTGAGCCATCTCAACGCCAATGACACCACCACCGATTACAACCATAGAGGCAGGCTGTTCCTGTAGGCTAAGGATATCGTCGCTCGTCATCACTGCAGGGTGCTCGATACCTGTAATAGGGATGCGAGCAACCTTGGAACCTCCTGCTAGGATGATCTTATCAGCCTTAATGATTTCCTTGCCATTGATCACCACATCCTTGTCTTGATTGATGCAGGCTGTGCCACGGAATACCTCTACGCCATTGCTCTTGAGCAGAGAGTAGACACCGCCCGTGAGCTTCTTTACGACGCTATCCTTGTAGGCTACGAGCTTCTTCATGTCTACCGTGAAGCTCGCATCCTTGAAGCTGATACCACGAGCAGCAGCCTGTGCTACACCCTCGAGGATCTCGGCATTGCGCAGGAAGGTCTTCGTCGGGATACAGCCCTTGTTGAGACAAGTACCACCAAACTCATTCTTCTCAATAATGGCGACCTTGGCACCCATCTGAGCAGCCTTAATAGCAGCTACGTAACCAGCAGGGCCACCACCGATCACAGCTACGTGATAGTCGCCCTCCATACGGATAAGGGGGAGTTTACCAGTCGTATCACTTGGTGCAGGTGCAGGCGCATCTGGTAGGATTTCGTCCTTGGTGCGTACAGTTTCTAGGCTCTCACCAGCCTCGCCGATGAAACCGATTACCTCTGCAATGGGCACAGTCGTGCCATCGCCGTGTACAATCTTGAGCAGAACACCATCTGCCTCTGCTTCTACTTCGGCACTCGTTTTGTCCGTCATGATCTCAAGGATTACTTCTCCCTTCTTGACGGCTTCTCCTTCCTGCTTCACCCAGCGAACGATTTCGCCTTCGGTCATATCAATACCCATTTTGGGCATAATGATTTCTGTTGCCATTTCTCTATTATTCTGTTATTTGTATTTTACTATGTTATTAGCTCCTACTTAGACCAATAGTGGTAGCGGATTCTCTAGCGTAGCCTTGAGCTCCTGCATAAACTTAGCAGCAGCCAAACCATTGATTACTCGGTGGTCGCTGGTGAGGCTCATCTTCATGATCGGACGAATCACAACCTCGCCATTGCGCACTACAGGCATCTCCTTGGTGCCCGCGATCGAGAGGATAGCAGAGTTGGGCTGATTAATGATAGAGGTGAAGCTCTCCACACCATACATCCCGAGGTTGGAGATGGTGAATGTACTACCCTCTTGGTCGGCAGGCGTTAGCTTCTTGCCTACGGCACGCTCGGTGATATCCTTGAGGCGAAGCATTAGCTCCGTAAGACCCATCTTCTCGGCTCTGTGCACTACGGGGACGAGAAGTCCCTCGTCCATACCCACAGCCATAGCGAGATTCACATAGTTGTGTAGCTCGATCTGGCTTCCATCGCTTGAGAGCGATGCGTTGATATAGGGGTGATTCATCAGTGTGCGTACCACAGCGAGCGAAACGATATCTGTCACGGTGAGCTTCTTGCCTGTTTTCTGCTTGATTGGCTCCATGAGCTGAGCGCGAAGCTTAGATGCCTCGCCCATATCTACTTCGTAGTTGAGGACGAATGTAGGTGCAGAGAAATAGCTCTCACTCATTCGCTTGGCAATCACACGGCGCATCATATTCATAGGCACGATCTCCACATCGCCCTTAGGCTCTGCAGGGGCAGCAGGGGCAATAGCTGGCGAAGGGGCTGTGCCCTTCATTTCTGGAGCCTCGTTCTTACCTGGAGTAGCGAAGTTGGTCTTCTTACGCTCGGGTGATGGGATAGTGAATACATCCAAGATATGCTCTAGGTTGGGTTCGCCCCTATCGCCAGCCACAGCCAGCACATCGGCACGAGTCACCTTGCCCCTAAAGCCGGTCCCCTTAATCTCCTCTACATTCACGCCATAGGCCTCGGCCATCTTACGAGCAAGAGGCGTCACACCTGCTCGCTCAACATAGGTAAAGCTAGCGACATCCTCACGATGGATGCGCCCTTTGTAGCCCGAGCCAACGATCTGATTCAGTTCAATGCCCATTCGGTGAGCAAGCGAACGAGCCGCTGGCGTGGCTCTTAATTTCTCATTTTCCATTATCCTGATAATTGAGTATTCTATACGATGTGGTCTATTTCTTCAGTCTGGCTAGTAGCTGACGAGAGCTATCCGAGAGCAAGACAACGGCTCCTGCTAGGATAGCAGTATCCTTGATCACTAGACGACCTGCTCCCGAGAGGAATGGAAATCCGTCTGCCCACTCACCTGCAGCCAAAGCCTCGGGAGAAGCATGTACCCACGTCTCGGGTGTTGTGATCAGGAAGCTAAGTGTACCAAGCGTCATGATGATGCAGAGGAGCTCGCCGATAACGCCAGAATATGGACAAAACATCCCAGAGAATACCAAGATACCGATCAGCATAATCAGGATCCCCAAACCACGAGAGAATAGATATGTACCATTCACTTCGTGCCATGCACTTTTGACTGGATCATATTTGCCTTCTGGCACCTTATTGAGTGTATATTCCTTCACTACTCTACCATCCTGCGAAGTTACCTCATTGCTAGCATGCTTCATGAAGAAGCTCATCAAAGGACTATTAGCTACGAAGTGTACAATACCATTAGCCTCATAATTGGCAAACTTAAGTCCACCAATCCAAACGAAGATGATTAAGATAGCTACTCGGATGAGCTTATAACCCAAACCTTGTAGCGTAGAGAAGTATTCTAGGGCTTTGATGATGTTTTGTCGCATCGAAATGTTTCTTGAATTTAATTGTATAACTTCTTTATAAACAGTTGTACTGCCTCTGGCAGTAGACTATCGAAAAACCGAAAAACCTGTATGAACCGTGAAGCTATCGCATCCAATCCCCCATCGGTAATCATAGTAACCACCGAAAAGCATTCTATACAGAGGAACCGAGAGCTGACTAGCTAGACTTCTGTGAGCTACTAGCGACTCTCTACATGCACCATCCACTGCACGCCAAAGCGATCGACTAGAGAGCCGAAATAGCCAAAGAACGTGTCGTGCATAGGAGTAGCAGACTTACCCCCCTCGGCTAACTTACCAAAGATACAATCGGCCTCGGAGCGATCCTCTAGGCTGATGCTGATGTAGCTATTGGTGCCGATGCGCAAGCGTTGCTTGGTGTCTGTGTACGCCTTCTCGGGGAGATGATCGTAGCCCATGAGCACGTTTTGCCCGACGGTGAGCTCTGCATACATCACATAGTCGGCATACTCCTCGGGGATAGTTGTCTCGGGACCTCCATCGGGCATCTCTCTGAAGCGAAACACTTTAGCCTCGCCACCGAATACCTTGGCATAGAACTCAAAAGCCTCTGCGCACTGGCGATCAAAGGCCAAGAATGGATTGAGCTTGCAGTTCATAACTTTTGCAGATTACACTAGGCAAGCACACAGATACATCACCAACGTAGCGTTAAGCTTATTTATGATATATCTCCGTGCCTGCCTATGATTAATTAATAACTAGCGCTTCTCGACCAAACGCTCGATATACTTGAGGATGCGTTCTGGTTTGGGGAGCATAGCATCTTCGAGAGCGTGGTTGTAGGGAACGGGAATGTCGTCTGCTGCCAAACGCAGAATACGACCATCTAGATAGTCGAAGGCATCGCTCTCGGCAATCATCGCTGAGATCTCGCCGATGAAGCCTCCCGTCTTATGAGCATCGTTGACCAGCAAGACACGTCCTGTCTTCTTCACAGACTCTAGGATCGTATCCTTGTCGAGAGGCATTAGGGTACGTAGATCCACAACCTCCACTTCGATGCCCTTCTCACGTGCAGCATCGGCAGCCTCCAGCACTCGGCGGAGCATACGACCGTAGGTGATCACAGTCACATCCTTACCAGTACGCTTAAGCTCGGCCTTGCCAAGAGGAATGATAAACTCGGGATCTACGGGTACCTCGCCCTTGACGTTGTACTCGGCCTTGTACTCTAGGAAGATCACAGGATTGTTGTCGCGGATGGAGGCCTTGAGTAGCCCCTTGAGGTCGGCAGGCGTACCTGGAGCAACGACCTTGAGCCCTGGGATATGGCAGAACCAAGCTTCTAGGCTCTGTGAGTGCTGAGCAGCCGAACCTACACCAGAGCCAGCGGCGCAGCGGAATACTACAGGTACAGACCCCTTACCACCATACATATAGCGGGTCTTAGCTGCTTGATTGACGATATTGTCCATCATATAGACGATGAAGTCCATAAAGGTAACGTCTACAATGGGACGCATACCCGTGAGAGCAGCACCTACCGCACATCCAGAGATTGCATTCTCACTAATTGGGGTGTCGCGCACACGTTCCTTACCAAACTCCTCGAGCATCCCTACGGATGTCCCGAAGTCTCCCCCGAAGATACCCACGTCCTCGCCCATAAGGAATACATTCTCGTCTCTGCGCATCTCTTCGCTCATGGCCATGATCACGGCATCGCGCATCGACATCAGTTTTGTTTCTTGTCCTTCTATCATGATGATTATTTCTTTTTCTGCAAGTTAATTATTCCAGTAAAAATCTGCAACCTAATCATCTACCAAACAAAGCCATAGCGGAAGATGCTAAGCCAATGGGCAGACGTAGGCATAGGCAAACTCTACTCTGCGAAAATATCTTCGAATGCGCTCTCTGGTGCAGGCTGTTCACCTGCCATACCATACTTAACAGACTCCTCTACAGCCTGCTCACTCTCTGCCACTATCTTGTCTAGAGTCGCGTGGTCGGCAATCTTATTATCTACGAGATAGTTGCGAAACTTGAGGATTGGGTCTTTCTTCTTCCATTCCTCTACTTCTTCCTTGGTACGATACTTACCGGGGTCGCTAGTTGAGTGCCCGAACCAGCGATAGGTAACGGCCTCTACGAGGATAGGACCATTGCCAGCACGCACGTGCTCCATAGCCTTGTCAATAGCTTCACGTACAGCCAAAACATCATTGCCATCCTCAACAAATAGACCTGGGATATTGTAGGCTACGGCACGTTCGTAGACGTGCTTCGTGTTCATTACCGAAGTAATAGGCGTAGAGATACCATAGCCATTGTTGATGCAGTAGAATACTACTGGGAGCTTCCAGATAGCAGCCATATTGATACACTCGTGGAAAGCGCCTTCGTTGCTCGCACCGTCGCCAAAGCAGCACATCACGACCTTACCTGTGTTTTTCATCTTTTGGGTCAAGGCGGCACCAGTGGCAATACCCATACCACCACCTACAATGCCATTGGCTCCGAGGTTGCCTCTATCTAGGTCTGCAATGTGCATCGAGCCACCTTTACCCTTGCAAGAGCCATTGGCGCGTCCCATGATCTCGGCCATCATTTCGTTGAGGTTCATCCCCATAGCTACGCTCTGTCCGTGCCCACGATGGTTACTTGTCAGCAAATCCCCCTTGCCAAGAGCCGATACAGCTCCTACGTTGGCAGCTTCCTCACCCACAGAGAAGTGCGTCATACCTGGTACTAGACCACGGCGCACCATCTGATTGATTTTATTGTCGAAGTTTCGGATGTCCTCCATCTTACGAAACATATCGAGCAATTCTTCTTTCTTGAACTTTGACATACTATACTGTTTTTAATTACAAGCTCTATTTCTTCTGGAACACTTTCGGGTTTATAATATTCTTTCACGAAAACAATTTATAAATACCCAATGTTTAAGTGCATCACGATAAAATTGGCTCACAAAGATGCCTAATATATGTGATATGAGTCTTGATTCTGATATTTTTTCGCCCCAAAATACCTACATATAGGTACCCCCTCTACATATCCTATACCTTTTTCAATAATCAAAGGTGCACACATGCCCTATCCAAACACGATCCGAAATGAATAAAAACTTATAAACTACTAGATCAATAAACTGAAAATGAAAAATAAAATTACATCTCAATCTAGTAAGTTTGTCTATCTCGATAAATTTAAGGGATTGGAACGCCTATTGAGAGCCGTACCAAAGTTTGGCGGATAACAATAATTCACACCACATCGTGACCTACCGCCTAAGCAGCTTACGGATTCGCTTGAGGATAAAGATCCGCTCCTGCTCATTGAGACCAAAGAACCACACCAAGAGGCCAATGAGCAGGGAGCTAACCGTACAAATAATACAGAGAGAGAGGAAGGTTTGGTCGAAAATCTGATTAATGTAGTACATCAGCAGAGCCGAAGTAGAGGTAATCCCTAGGATTGGTACCCATACTCGTCTAAGATACTCCCGCACACTCAGCAGCACCTCTTGGCGCAATGCATAGAAATTGCCCCAGACATAAGTAAGCCGCACAAGCGTCGCAGCCTGTAACGCGAAAACAGAGGCCAAACCTGCCTCGAAGCCGAAGTACACAATCGGCAACACCATTAGAGAGATAGTCGTACCGATCAGCACACAGCGACGCACATGGCCTGTAGCCTGTACACCATTCCAGAGCGGTATGCCCAGCACATTAATGAGGCAGAAAGCCAAAATCCAGCGAGCATAGTCCGTGGCCTCGCTCGGCACTTCGCTCCCCAACCACAGATCTAGGACATAATCCATACGAAGCATGAGCGGTAGGGATAGAACCCAAGTGAGGAAATAACTATATCGTGAGCTACCGTAGATGAGGCGTTTGTAATAGTCGATATCTCCCGTCGTATAGCTCTGTACCAGCTGCGAACGCAGGGCTGTAAAGAACTGCACAGAGAAGTTGCCTACGGCTGAGTTTATTTGAGCTGCAATTCCGCGAGCGGCATTGACGATTGTACCGAAGAAGATATTGAGCAAGTAGTCCAGCCCATAATTCCACATGGCATAAGTACCAGCCTCTACCCCATTCCAACCGATGAAGCGATACATCTGATCGAATCGATCTCGATCCCACCGAATCGCCCCTCTACACTCGGGATGGGAACGAAAGCAAATAATGGCAGGTACGGACTTGACGACCATAACCAACACCAACGAACCCACGGCATAGAAAACCAACTTGTCGTATGGTGTGATAGAGAGCAGTAGCACAAGGGCTAACTTGAGCAGAGCGTCTAGGATACCAGCATAGGCATAGACTCGCATATTCTCTCGGGCAATCAGTACCGAATCGTAGATTGAGCCAAGTAGCATAACCGAGAGCGAGAGAATTGTACAATGAAAGACCCAGAGCGCAGCATCGAAACGCTCCACAGGGATATTCAGTTTGTGATACATAAGGTATAGCCCAACCCCTTCTCCGATGATAATCACGGCTAAGGCCAGAGCAATATGTATAATCAAGCTAACTCCATAGATGCGCTTTAGACCCTCGATATTCCTCTGGCCTATTTCGTAAGCCAAATAACGCTGAGTCGCTGTAGCAAGCGATGAGGAGAGGAACACGAAAGTAAGAGCAATCCCCCCTACGATGTTGTAGATCCCATAGTCTACCGGGCCGAGTGCCTTGAAGATAAGCCGTGACGAATAGAGCATTACCCCCATCCACAGCAGCATACGTACAACTAGGAATACGGTATTGGTGGCGATGCGATCGCTACGTCCTTGGCTCGTCATACCACTTAATTTATCTCAAGTCTATTGATTTATTTATAGTTCTATCCTTCGCCTCGACTCAATCCAATTATCGGCTAGACGTCTCTAGGTCGAGAGAACAAAAATACATCAGTTTGTACAGCTGGAATAGCGCGATGCAGTTGGGACGCCCTCTGAGCATCTCGCGGATGCAGGGGACAAGATGTCGGCCTCCCCAACCTACAAGCCGCGAGAGATGATAGCGCCTTAGTCCATGGTAGTACCCTAGGATCGTGATAGACATCCCCTCAAACTGATTCCGATGCTCATACAGATTACGTAGATACCGCTCTGTCGTCGAGAGGAAACCCTCGTCTGTTTCCTTTAATCTGTGCACTACTGGGGCATCAATGTGCACAAGAGGCACTTGATTGAGCCTAAGTATCTCACCCCAATAAGCGTCCTCGTAGCCCATACCCATACGAGGAAAGGGGTACCGCAAGACCATTTCTCGAGGACAAAGGAAGCACATCGCGACGAACGACCTGTATGGCTCGGTTTCTCGTTCGGCGAGTGAACGCATCTCCACCTGTGTACCATAGTGATATCGAAGTCGATTATCCGCCCTACAATCACGCGCATCATACCGAAAGCCTCCACATACGACAGCCTCTGGGTACTTTGCTCTAGCTCGCATATAGGCCGCAATCAGCCCCTCGATGGGCAGAACATCGGCATCGACATAGAGCAAACTAGAGCCTTTTGCTTTCGTGGCAAGCTCTTGGCGCATCAGCCCTGCGCCGATATTCTCCGAGGCGTGGTAAACCCATACTTCGGTGTGCCGAGCCGCTAGGCTATCGTAGATTGAGGTATAGTCCTCGCCAGAAGCATCATCGCCAAGGATAATCTCGAAGCTAAGCCCTAAACCAACGCACTGCTCCTGCAAACTGATTACCAGTGTAGTGCAGTCGTACCGATAAACGGGGATAAGTATTGAGAGCATCATCGCGCTAGTGTATATAGCCCACCAGGCATTACTCGGATATGTGCATCTAGCTCCAAATCGAATAGCTGACTATTAACTTCGCTTGCGGGCAAACCTGACTGACGGATAAGGTCATTGAGGTGTATCGGTTGATGCTCTGCTATAAGTCTAAGCAGAGGATGGTCGATTGGTGGTTCATCCGCAAATAGTAGCTTCTGCTGCACCGCTTGCCCTCTACGCTCCCAGCCTAGTGCTTGTACGATATCCTCGCCAGAGGTGACGAGAACGCCTCGCATCGACGAAATCAACTGGTTACACCCTTCGCTGTAGCGGTCGGTCAGCCTTCCAGGCACAGCCAGTACCTCACGATCGTAGTCCGCTGCTAGCTCTGCGGTGATGAGCGAACCGCTCTTAAGTCCTGCCTCTATGACGAGGGTAGCGTCGGTTAGACCTGCGATAATGCGATTTCGCCCTACGAAATTGAAGCGATCTGGTTTCGTCCCTAATGGATACTCCGAGACCCAAGCTCCACGACTTAGCATCTCGTTGGCCAGCTGTGTATGTACAGCTGGATATATCCTATCGAAACCGTGAGCTAGGACAGCCACAGTAGGCATATCTAGAGCCAAAGCTCTACGGTGAGCTAAGCTGTCTACCCCATAAGCCAAACCACTAACGACAAGTGTCTGGGGGAATAGCTCTGCCAGCTCGCCGAGCAAACGCTCACAGCAAGTCTGCCCATAGGTCGTCATATTGCGCGTCCCGACGACACTAATAGCAGTAGTAGTCTCCCAATCTGTATAGCTGCCTTTGCAATAAAGCAACGTTGGCGCATCGGCACAAGCAGCCAAGCGTTTGGGATAATCTCTTTCTTCAATAAAGTAGGTATGTATATCCTGCCGAGCACACCAGTCGGCGATACGTTTGGCCTCATCAATGAGACTGGGTCGATAGAGATCATCAACAATCGACTGGCGTAGCTTAGGGCATCGAGCCTGCAAGGCTGCTCTATCGGCAAAAATCTCCTCCACTCCTCCCATACGCTCTAGCAATACCTTAGCGTGATGAGGGCCAATGTGCTTGGCTCTAGAGAGTGCTATTTGATATACCTGTGTCATGGCTGTCATGGCTCACAATGGGCTTAGGCTTCTTGGGCAAGGCCTTGCCGTAGCAGAGGAATGCCGAGATGCTATTAGCTTTGATTAGACGTACTACAACTAGTGTGATACTCACCACTATGGCTGCGTAAGTGGTAGAGAGTACAATTTCCCATGAGATGGTTCGCCCTCCATCTCTCAATATCCCAAATAGGAATGGCTTAACCATAGGGACAGAGAATAAGAAAAAATAGTGTGTGAAATAGATTGTCCTGCTCTCCTGCCCTAGATATGCTGCAAGTCTATTGAGGCGAGAGTCGCCTTTGCCTAGATGATTGACCAGTCCGAATGCCATAACGAGACCAGAGAGAGAGGCTGGTATCCCTCCCATCACAGAAGCTGATGTACACTCCATATATATGAGCAGGGTAAAAAGTGCCGCAGAGAGAGCCGTAACCTCTGGACGAAGCAGCACCCGCTCAAAAGAAGAGTACTTGCCGACAAAGTAGCCGAAGAGGAAATTGTGGTACAGATAGTTCATTTTCCCCCAGCTGAAAGCCTCATGCGTCACGGGGCTATAGGCTCTCCAAGGTAAATCGACCCATAGGACGAAGGCAAGGCTCAGCATAGCCCACAGTACCTCAAGTGTGGCGTCGCCCTCTTTATTGGTATAGTGATTGAGGAGCTGGAAGACAAACCACAGAACGAACATCTCAAATAGCACCCACGTAAACCAGTACCCTCCATGGTGTATACCCAGAAGCATCTCATCTATAGATATAGAATAGAATAGGGCATAGAAGGTAGGCAGAGTAATGAGAGGCAAGAAGAGCTGCCTGGCCTTCTTACGCCAAAAAGCGATATGTCCACGAAGTGAAAACTCTAGAGGCCTTGACGCGAGATAGCCCGAGAGAAAAACGAAGATTGGCATATCGATACTTCTGAGTACTGCCAATAGAGGGGAGCGGTAATAGGAGAAACCAAAGTGAAAAGAGTGACCAACTACCACGAGGAAGATGATGACGCCCTTGAGGACATCAATATGCTGCATATGGTGCTTACCTTGAGCCATCGAATATTTGCTACAAAATGAAAGATGTTTGATTTACCTCCAAAAATACAACGAATAGCCAAGACAAAGGACGAGGCTGTGGCAAAATTCGCTTTACCACAGCCTCTCCTCCTTTAAAGCACCTCATAATGCGCAAAATGCAAGGATTGCGTAAGCCGAGAGCAGAGCGGAGTTTACTCCAGCTATGCCGAGGTAAGCAATCGTGCGGGAGAGGGCGCTAAGACTAAGGCTAACGACGAAGTCCGTGCAGAACAAATGTCGCAAGCAACATAGCCGTTTGTGCATGATGACACATCGCCGTATTCTCTCTCTCAGATAAGATCTACTGGGTATGAGGGACGGAACCTAAGCCTTCCTATGGCTACGTCGATCTGCTAGCTCGAGCTCTTTGTCTCGTGTCATGCGGAACGAATGCTTATAGAAAATAAATAGAGGAATAGCGACACCTACCCCAAGGGCGAACATGATACTCGCAGCTGTGATGGCATTACTCAAAATCTGAGGCAGATACTCCTCGCGCTGCAGAGCGTCGTTGGTCTGCATAAACCGAATCATCCCCAAAAGTGAGCGATAGGCATACATCCCAGGGATCATGGGCAGAAGAGCAGGAAAAGCGAAGACCTCCGATGGGAAACGTGCTCGATAGGCGAAGTAAATCCCAACAAAACCAATAGTAACCGACGCAATGAAGGTCGCAATCGCTATCTCAACATCGACATAGGTCATCAGGGCGAAGCGTAGCATATGCCCGATAGCTGCCAAAATAGGCACATAGATGAAGGACTGCTTGGGCGGGTTGGATACCGCAGCAAATCCGCAGGCTGCTATAGCTGCGAGAACTCCATCGAGTAGTATAGACTGAATAATCATAGACTAAAGCAAGCTAAGGTTAAGAAGGACGAGGGTTAGACTAAGACCAATGGTGATACTCACCACAATAAGGATTGCATTAATCAGACGGGATACTCCATTGAGGATATATCCGTCGAGAAAGTCTACCATAGCGTTGATGAACGGAACCCCTGGGATGAGATATAGCACGCTCGTACTTAGAGCAATCTCGGGTGTATTGCTCAGCTCGAAGTGCATCCCCCAACCAACAGTAAAAGACGAAATAAAGGCAGCCACCAAGACGGTAAGATAATGGTAGGCGTGTCTTAAGTTCAGCTCTTGACGTGCGAAGAAACCTAAACAAGTCCCAACAAAGACCACCCCTGCTCCTGACAGGTCTCCACCAAAGAGCAGACAGAACGCTCCATTGGCAAAGCTAATAAGCAGCAAAATCAACCAGCGGCTCACTCGAGGAGAGTTGAGGACATGCTCCAGATGTTGCTCCAAATCCTGCATGCTGGGCTTGTGGTCGTACACATACCAGCTCAGACGGCTAAGCTCGGCATTGAGAAGAAAGTTGAGCGGCAGGGTACGATGGTGCGTCAAAGCTGTCACGGGGTGAGTAGAGCGCCTACGCTGCCCACCTTCGTGAGTACTCTTATCAATTAGGGTAATAGCGACGTTGCGCTGAAACATCATCATCGTCGTTTCGTAGCCGTACGCCTGAGCGATACGGGTCGTATTGAGTACGATACGAGAAGTCTGCACCCCCACACTAGTCTGTATGGTGGCATAGCGCAGCAGGAAATCGAGCAGAGCCTCCTGATCTATTTCTGAATTTTGGGGTAAGGTTGTTGGTTTCATAATTGTATCCTCGGACTAAAACGCTACAAATGTACGGCTTTTCGGGCTTATACGGGCGACGAGATGTCATGAAGCATCAAAATAAGGACATAACCAACTTTCTGATCACATACCAAGAATCAAATATCCAACCAAATTTTCGGCGTTTGCCTCTACTAATGTCAGAGCATCTCCTCAAAATTCTCTAGAGCAAGCTTTGCTCTATATAGAGATAGTCTTGCTCTACGTAGAGATAAGCTTGCTCTACGTAGAGATAGATTAGCTCCAAAGAATGTCTTAGACCAATCGCAAGTCCTATCACGAGTACTTCACAACGCCCTCCCCTACCCTCCAAACTTCAACCAAAGAAAAAGGGCTGCCCCCGAGCATAGCACTCGAGCTGCAGCCCCTTCTAGAGATTTAATCAGGCTCTAAGCGATTTGATTGGTCGTCAGATACCTAATCAAAATGGATAATAACCTTAGAATGAGAACTTAACCCCCATATAGCCAGAGCGTGGCATCGTAGGGCCATAGATGTAGCCGCTATCGCGGTCTGAGCCAAAGTCGAAGTCGTTCTGGAAAGCTCCGAAGAGGTTATTCAGCCCACAATAGACTTGTACCTTCGTCCTAGCAAACATCCGGAAGTCGTAGGAGATGCGTGCACCCATATCGAAGAATGATGGCGTATGCACAAGTTCATCCCACTGAGGTGCAGCGCTCTTGGCTTCGCCTCCCTCCATGACAGGAGCACCCTTCTCATCTACTAGACCAACCATGAAGCCCTGCTTACGCTTGCCTGCAACGATTGCTTCTCTATCCGTTACGGCAGAGTTCTGCCCCCAGACAACGGCGTGTGGTGCCCACATACGGCCTGTGTATGTACCAGTCAGCGAGATATTCAGAGGCTTGATTGGGTTGATGCCAATGGTAAAGTAACCATAGAGCGATGGTGTGCGCAGGATTTCCTTGCTCGTCATAGAGATCGTCTGAGCCTCGGAGTCTTCTGCCTCAGTCACAAACTCACTACCATCAGCCTTAGGCACATAGTCTAGGTACTGCTCTTCCTTATCAAGACCCTTAATCTTGTGTCGAGTCCCCCACTCTTGGTTGGCATCGTACTTATTGCTCGTTAGGGTCAGACCTGCCTGTACCTGTAGCCAGCGATAGGCAACCTTAGCCTCTAGGTTAGCCCCCATAACGGTAGCACCAGAGCTCACGATCTTGCCTGCATCATCCAGCCCATGGTTGGAGCGGCGGAAGTAAGTGATCCCATTCTCAGTATTGATCTTGTGGTTGGTAAAGACATCAAGCAGACGGGTATAGAAACCTTCGACAAGCACATTGAGCTGGGTCTCTGCTCCTAGGCGGAAGTACATATCGTTACTTAGGCTGAAGGCATGTGAGATCTCGGGACGGAGGTTATCGTCATTAACCACACGAGTAGCCTCTCCATTCACAACCCCTACATGTAGGTCTTCATCGAAGACCTGTGGTGCGCGGAAGCCCTTGGCGTATGTCGCACGTAGGTTAATGTTCTTCGTTGGGTTGAAGCGCACTGTAGCACGAGGGCTAAGAATCATATCCTTGACAGCAGAGTTCTGGTCGAGGCGTGCCCCTAGCAAGAAGCTCCACATATCATTCTTCCACTCAATCTGTGCAAATTGGCTCGCATTGCGAATAGTCTGATTGATTGGCTCGGACAGAGACTTACCACCATACTTACCCTCGATCCAGTTCTCCGTGTACCACTGACGAATAGGCATCACGTCCGATAAATCGTCATGTGTGTACTCGGCACCTACGAGTAACTGGGCAGGCATAAAGAATAGCTTCTCGAAGTCGTACGTATACTGCAATCCACCGACATAGGTACGTCCACTAGTAAGCCCATAGTTAAGACCATAGTCTGATGGATGGATTGGGTAGCCAACGCGACCGCCGAGAATCGTCTTACCGCCAATCTTGATCTCGTTGCCATCTTTGTCCTTGGCTTTAGGTTCGCCAATGCCACCATAGTAGCTTTCTCGTCGTACAGCCTGTCCAGAGGCATAGACCTGTAGATGATGCTTGTAGCTCTCCGAGAAGAGATCGAACTTGATATTCCCACTATATACAGAGTGCTTAGTCGCTTCACGCACTGCAGCCACATGATCTGGCCAGTTTAGATGATCACCTCCTCGACGGTCCTCGTGGAAGGTATGTACCTCTGCCGTCAGTTTGGTCAAATCGCTAGGGCGGATGTAGGCACGTCCGCCTAGGGCACGAGAGTCGAGACGACCAAGCTCTGTATAGTTATCGCCATTGACATCGTGACCTCTGCGGAAGCGAGACTGCCCAAAGACCATAGCTCCTGCGCGGTTGTCTTCACTTACGACAGAAGCATTGAAGCCTAGATTGTTGTCTAACGATTTGAAGCCCGTCATACCGAGAGATTCATTGACCATAACGCTATTGTTTACTGGTTCCTTGGTGATTACGTTGACCACACCAGCGATAGCCGAAGAACCAAAAAGAGCTGAGCCTCCACCTCGAACGACTTCTACGCGCTCGATCATATTAGCGGGGATTTGCTCTAGACCATACACCCCAGCCAATGCACTCATCACGGGGCGGCTGTCAATGAGGATTTGGGAGTAACGACCATCTAGCCCGTTGATGCGCACCTGATTGAAGCCACAGTTCTGGCAGTTATTCTCCACGCGGACACCAGGTTGGAAAATCAAGCCTTGAGCCAGGTTTGTAGCATTAGCCTGCTCAAATGTTTTGCCGTCCACGACATTCACAAGCGTAGGGGCAAGGCGTCGCAGAGTGTTCTGTCGGTTGGAAGAAACAACGACTTCGTCTAGACGAATGTCATCTTGAATAGCTTCGAAGTTGATTTCGATGGTGCGATTCTTCTCGATGACCACCACCCTCTCTTGGCTCTTATAGCCGAGCCCATGCATAACCAAAGTGATTTTTCCAGGCTTTAGATGCTTGAGGTAATAGTGTCCAGTCGCGTCGGTAGCTGTCCCGAAGGTCGTGCCTTTGATTCCAATCGTGACGCCAGAGAGATGCTCTCCTGTTTTCTTGTCAATCACATGTCCAATGACATTGGCATCGGTGGTTTGATGCTTTCGCTACTCGATAGGCTCAGCCTTAATAACAGCCATTGGACTGACTGCTAGGTGTGCTAGCAGAAGTAATAGGTACTTACGATCCATAGTAACAAATATTTTAAGTCAGTACTTACTTAGACTTATTTCGGCACAAATGTATGAAAAAGAAGGCGGTGTGTCATCATGCACAAACAGCTGTGTTGTTTGCGACATTTGCTCCGTACGGAATTCGTTGTCGGCTTAGGCCACATACTTCAGAATGCTCCCTTCATACTCATTATGAGCATCTTAATCTTTGCGCATTCTGAGATACATAAAAAGGGGCTGCACCAAAAATGAATTTTGACACAGCCCCTTGCATTCCAATGCTCGCAAACAATAGGTATGATGCACAGGAAATATACCCAACAATAGGTATCCCCAGTCTTACCATCCAGAGGTAGATCCACCGCCACCCGAGGAGCCACCACCAAAGCCTCCTCCATAAGAGCCTGATGAACCACCTCTAGCGGCTCCAGAGATGACTGCTCCTACAACCGCGCCTAGGAGCCCAGCGTTGGGATCGACGAGTGTTTCACCTCTATCTTCGCGATCCTCTTCGTCGGTGTACGAGCAATTGACACAGGATCTGTATGCACGGATGAAGCTCTTCCCGCTCTGATCATAAAAGCGTCTGTAAGCATCCTCTTTCATTGTAAAATGATTACAATTGGGGCAACGCTTATAGCTAGTTTCCATTCGTACTAGATCTGCAGCATCGACAACACTACAAGCACTACATTGATAAACAATATAGTAGCGAGACTTGAGCTTCATCTCGAGCTTCTGTGCCTGAGTCAGATGCTGCATCGTCTGCCCCTTGGGTAGTAGCTTCATCGTCTGCTGATGGCAACTAGGACATATTGCCCCTAGAGCACCAAGACGCTTGAGTACTTTGTAGCGACGATATATCAGAATCAGTGTTACGGGCCAGAGCAGAAGTAAAAAAGACGTGATAATGAGTAGCGTATAGAGAGACCTAAGCTGTGGCACATGACGACGAGCCGAGTATGGATCTCGGCTAAGGACAATATGCTTGCGAGCTGAGACAACAAACGATAGGAACATAGCCAAGAGAAGTATCCCAAGAAGCACGAGCACCACTGGCATCAAGTCGTCGTCCTCTTTGGCTCGATTATCTCCATCTGCTACCCACGAGCTATCTGCCAAAACATGTCCCACAGCCCGAATACCCGAGATGATCCCTGCTTCGTAGTCGCCACTCTTGAAGTGTGGTAGCATATACGTACGCTGAATCTTGGAGGATATAGCATCCGTCAAGTCGCCCTCTAGACCATAGCCAACATCGAAGCGCACGAGCCTCTGATCCATCACAAGTAGGAGCAATAGTCCATTATTCTTACTCTTACTCCCCAGCCCCCAGAGACGAAATAGCTCTGTGGAGAAACTCTCTATATCACGATCGCCTATGGAGGGCAATATCACTACAGCAAACTCCACGCCATGAGCCCTGCGTATCGTCACTAGCTCACGATCTATACTCTGCACCTGAGCTTCGGTCAGCGTACGACCCGGATCGGATGTTAGGCGCAGACTATCTCTAAGCTGCACATTGGGGACATCCTGTGGCGTATACACCTGTGCCTGGAGGAGTCCTAGGAGCCCCCCAAGCACTAGAGCAAACGCCACTGCGAGTAGGCGTGAGTACATAGAGCCAAATACCTTCATAGTCACTACCGCGTGAGCCTTAGTTTACTTACCGAAGTCCACAGTCGGAGCAATCTCGCTACCAGCCTGAGCCTCGAAGTATGGACGCTTCTCGAAGCCAGCTATCGAGGCCACAAGGTTGCTAGGAAAACGGCGAATGCCAGTATTGTACTTCTTAGCCGCTTCGTTGAAGTCTCGGCGTGCTACAGTGATGCGATTCTCCGTACCCTCTAGCTGGCTTTGTAGAGCCATAAAGTTCTCATTGGCCTTGAGCTCTGGGTATTTCTCTACGACTACCATCAGACGGCTAAGTGCAGAGGAGAGCGCATCTTGGTTACGTTGGAATTGTGCTAGAGCAGCCTCATCCATGTTATTAGCATCAATTGTGGTGCTAGTTGCTTTGCTACGAGCCTCTACGACAGCCTGTAGGGTTTCTTGTTCATGAGCGGCATAGCCCTTGACCGTGGAGACAAGATTAGGGATTAGGTCTGCGCGACGCTGATATTGGTTCTCTACTTGGCTCCAAGCCGTATTGACCTCTTCCTCTTGCTGTACAAAGCCATTATATAGGCTTACACCCCAAGCCAGGGCTACGATTGCTAGGACTACTACACCTATTAGCACAAACTTTTTGTTCATCTTCTTGACTAATTGATTGGTTACTATTCTTATGTTTTATTGATTTTACTTCAATTTGCGTGATTCGTGAGCTCGTCGCTTGCGTTCCTGCTCTCGAGAGGTCTTCTTTACCGACCATCCGAAGTGCCCAAGAAACTCGCCAAGGGCAAAGTACTCTCCGTGAGCGTATGCCAGCAGACCAGCACGCTCCATATCGAAGCCCCCTGTATTAGGATCAAGGTAGTGCTCATTGGCACGTACATTAATCACATCGGCGAGAAACATATCATGGCTACCCAGAGGAATGATCTCACGCACTCGGCACTCTAAGCTCAGCGGACTATCCACCAGCAAAGGAGCCGAAATGAATCGAGCTGGCTCGATCTCTAGACCAGTCTCTGCGATCTTGTCGTACTTACGTCCAGACACCACACCGCACCAGTCGGTCTCTCGCGCCATCTCCACAGTCGTCAAGTTAAGCCCAAACTCCATGCGTTCCTTAATCATCCCGTACGAATGACGCTCCGGACGGATACTAACGTAGCACATGGGCGGATTAGTACAGACTGTGCCGACCCAACTAGCCGTGAAGAGATTCATCTCTACACCAAAATCGCCACAGCTGACGAGGATGGCTGGCAGAGGATAGACAAGAGTACCTGGCTTCCAATCTACACGTCCCATACTAGAGTAGTTGAGCTTCGCTACCCAAACATTTGCGTCCACAATAATGGCACTCCAACTGTACGCTGTGCATATCCTGTGTCACGGAGAAACGCGTCGGCATGGGCTCGTTGTTGGTAATGCACTTAGGATTAGGACAACGTACCAGAGCCACGACTTCCCTAGGGAGCTTGAGAGCTTTCTTCTCTACAACCTTGAAGTCACGGATAACGTTTAGTCTAATATCTGGTGCGAGAATGGTAATGCGGCTGATCTCTTCCTCTGTGAAAAAGCGGTCGGTCATCTTAATAATTCCCTTTCGCCCGCAGCGCTTACTCTCTAGGTTATTCCCTATCGTGACGGGGGCAGAAAACTGATCTAGCCTAAGCAAAGAGACGATAGCGAAAAGCTTATCCGAAGGGATGTGGTCGAGTACCGTGCCATCACAGATACTCTCCACCATCATTGTATTCTTATTCATACCTATTCATTATATACTTGGTACTGAAACCTTGGAGTTAGAAGACTTCTACACCCAGCACCTCGCAGATGATGGACTGGCGCGTGTAGAGTCCATTCTGCGCCTGCTGCACATAGTAGGCCTTGGGATTGTCGTCTACATCTTGCGCAATCTCCCCTACTCGTGGCAGAGGATGAAGCACCCGAAGATTATTCTTGCTTGCAGAGAGCATATCGTTGGTCAGGACATATACATTCTTAACCCGTTCATATTCCTCTAGATCGACGAAACGCTCACGCTGAACGCGCGTCATATAGAGGATATCAGCTTGATTGATTACTCTGCTGTCGAAGTCGCTCGTCTCCTCGTAGGGGATACCATGCTCATCGCAGAAGTCGAGATACTCCTGTGGCATACGCAGCTCGTCGGGAGAAACAAAAATAAAGCGTGGGCGAAAGTGAGACAGCCCCTGAATAAGCGAATGTACCGTACGTCCGTACTTGAGATCACCCACCATCACGATGGTGCGATCGAAAAGCGTCCCTTGTGTCTTGCGAATAGAATATAGGTCTAGCAATGTCTGCGAGGGGTGCTGATTGGCTCCGTCACCTGCATTGACAATTGGGGCTCTATTGAGCTCCGAGGCATAGAGGGCAGCTCCCTCAAGGTAATGACGCATGATGATTAGATCGGCGTAATTGCCGACCATGCTGATGGTGTCCTTGAGCGTCTCACCCTTGGCGGAGCTACTTGTCGAGGCATCTGAGAAACCAATAATGCGTCCGCCTAGCCTATTGACTGCGGTCTCGAAGCTAAGACGAGTACGAGTAGATGGTTCGAAGAAAAGTGTGGCAATCACGTGCCCCTCCAAGAGTTTCCGATTCGGGCACTGCTCAAAGAGCTCAGCTCTGTCTAGGATGCGCACGATGTCGTCTGCGCTAAGCTGATGGATAGATACTAAATGTTTCATTGAGATATGGTCAGCAAGCATTTAGGCTATGTAGACCAAACAAAGATAACCATTTTCGCCTATTAGGAACCAGAACGCCATTCGTTTTGACTCAATAGGCCTAGGGGCATCCATATCTCTAGCAAGGTCAAATGAAGCCAAATGCTAATCGTCAAGTCCACAGAAGTATAGGTAAAAAAGTGACTTATACTGAAAAAAGTTGACAGTGGTGGTATAATTCTACGATTGGTTTACAGGTTCTTTTTATAATTCTAGTTTAGGTTCACACGCCTTACCCTTAGGTCTAATTTCGGTTGACACGAGCAAAGTTAGCCTTTTGTTTGGGATTCATCCTTCAGTATAGCTCGGGGGCAATCTCGGGTCAATGTTCCCCCTTTGCTAGCAACGGACTCTCCGACTCTAGCGCAATGACTTGCATAGGCGTCTTTGCCGCAAGGGCTTGATATGGACACGCCTAATTGTACATTCGTACGGCTTGTTCTAGACAGAGGAGTGCCTGATCAAAAAATTGCTCCGAAGAAGAGATGTGCCATAAGTTCTTAAGCGGATTGTTCATCCGATCGGCCAAGGCGTTATGCAGAGGATCTTCCGTCTGAGTCATACCGATGCGACAGCCTCGACCATGTAACAATTCGGTGTAGGGGCTGTGTCAAAATTGGCTTTTGGCATAGCCCCATTTCTTTTTGTATTCAAG
>JAUMYV010000125.1 GCA_030528445.1 Porphyromonadaceae bacterium
GGAAGTGCAAAGGAGTTTGCTGTCCCCTAAAATCCTAATGACAATTCTGGGTTTAAGCCCAGGCCTTCGACGTTCAATGGGCTGCCCCAAAATCCATCCTTTCGGCACGATAGTGTGTCATAACACACGAAATGAAAGTATTGCTCGGCTATCCTAAAAAAGTTACTTTTGCAAGACGGGTTTTTGATAAGTCAGCAAGATGAATAATAGACGCAAGTTCGAAGGAATGGGTGTAGCGATGGTGACGCCCTTCTGTCCAGATGGGAGCATTGATACAAAAAGCCTCATTAGGCTTGTAGATCACCTCGTAGCCGGCCATGCCGACTTCATCGTCATTCATGGAACGACGGGCGAATCCCCTTGCTTGACTCGAGAGGAGCGCAATATGGTCACGGAACTAGTGGTGGAGCGAGTAGCTGGGCGACTCCCGATTATGATAGGTCTTGGCGGAAACAATACGGTCGAGACTGGCCAACGCATCAAAGATCTAGACACTACAGGCATCGAGGGTATTCTCTCGGTCGTTCCTTACTACAATAAACCAACCCAAGAGGGACTATTTAGGCACTTCTCGTATCTAGCCGAGTGTTCTTCGCTCCCAATAGTGCTATACAATATACCAGGGCGTGCTGGTATCAATATGGTTCCCGAGACAGTAGCTCGTCTTGCCCATGCACACAGCAACATCGTCGGCATCAAGGAAGCCTCTGGCTTCGTGGCACAAGTTGCTCAGACCAAGCAACTCGTCAAGCGCGATGACTTCACCATTCTATCGGGCGACGATGCCCTATCCGTCCCATTCATCCAGAATGGAGCACGAGGTGTAATCTCCGTAGTGGGCAATGCCTACCCCGAGCTATTCACCAAGCTCATCCATCTAAGCATGGCTGGACAGTACAACGAAGCGGATATGATACAAGCGGAGCTACGCGACCTCAACACTCAACTCTTCGCCAATGGTAACCCCTCTGGCATCAAAGCCCTACTCTACCAAATGGGCATCATCGCTCACAACGAGCTACGCCTCCCCCTTATCCCTGCAACACAAGAAGTCTACGAAGCCCTCGCCAAGGCGCGTGCCTCGGTAGAGATCTACATACAGGCAAGCCTAAACCCTTGCTTACATTGCGAGTAAAGCATCGTCACAAGCGATACGTCTGCTAAATCTATGGCACAACAATACAATCTGGGGCTAGCCCTTAGCGGGGGCAGCATCAAGGGGTTTGCTCACCTAGGCGTCCTAAAGTATATGGAGGAGATTGGCTGTAAGCCCGAAATCATCGCTGGCACCAGCTCTGGCGCACTGATGGGCGCTTTCTACGCCGATGGCTATAGTCCAAGCGAAATCTACGACATCTTCTCCGAACGAGGCTTCATGGACATGACCTCTCTAAGGCCAATGGGTGGTGGCATGTTCGACACGAGTAAGTTCGTTCGCTACATCAGCCAATGGCTTCGGCACGAGCGGCTCGAGGAGCTCCCCGTACCTCTACGCATCGTCGCCACCAACCTAGACAAAGGAGAGCAGCACGTATTCACCGAGGGGCCTCTGGCCAAGATTGTTACCGCCTCATGTAGTATCCCCGTACTCTTCCATCCGATAGAGCTTGATGGCGCAACCTTCGTCGACGGCGGACTATTCCGCAACTTCCCAGTGAGCATCATCCGAGAGGATTGTCGCTTCGTCGTGGGCATGAACCTAGGCCCATGGCAGGAGGAAGCTTACAAACGTACCATCATGGGCGTAGCAGAGCGATCTTGGGAGTTTGTTTTTCGTCAGAACACACTGCCCGACCGCGACGTCTGCGACCTACTACTCGAGACGCAGGCCATCACCAAGTACGGGATGTTTCAGGTCAATTCGGCTGCCGAGATCATGGAAATCGGCTACGAACTGGCCAAGAGCGGCTTCGAGGCACACCCAACATTCTCTACACTAGCACTACAGCAGACCTAGGACATCTCCTCAAGGTATCGCCCCTAGAGGCATCGAAAGCCTCTACCCCAGCAGAAGTTCCCCTAAACATCGGAGTTTCTTGCCATACCATCCGACATATTTTGTGTTCATAAACGAGAGCGAGGTTGCATCAACAGACAAAGATGCGCTTCGCTTTTACTTTTAATAATGGCTTATATCAGTAGACTTTCCGTATCTTTGTGGAAAATTATCACTAAATAAATCGGTATAAAGTATTAAGTCGATGGCAACACCTCCATTCAAATACCAGAAGCCTTTCCCAGTGGGTAAGGACAAGACGGAGTACTACCTCCTGACCAAAGATTACGTTTCGGTAGAGAAATTTGGCGACACAGAGATGCTTCGTGTAGATCCCGAGGCGCTTCGCCTACTGAGCCGCACGGCATTCCACGATGTCTCATTCTACCTCCGCCCCGAGCACCAAGAGCAGGTCGCCAAGATCCTGCGCGACCCAGAGGCCAGCGACAACGATAAGTTCGTTGCCCTCACATTCCTCCGCAATGCAGAGGTTTCTGCCAAGGGACAGCTCCCCTTCTGCCAAGATACAGGGACAGCGATTCTGCTCGGTAAGAAAGGCCAGCAAGTATTCACAGGCGGACACGACGAGGAGTATCTATCGCATGGTGTGTACGATGCCTACACGGAGAATAATCTGCGCTATTCGCAGAACGTCCCCCTGGACATGTACAAGGAGATTAACACGGGCTGCAACCTCCCCGCACAAATCGACCTCATGGCGGTAGATGGTATGGAGTATCAGTTCCTCTGCATCGCCAAGGGTGGTGGTTCTGCCAACAAAACCTATCTCTACCAAGAGACCAAAGCTCTGCTCAATCCGCAGACACTCGTTAAGTTCCTCGTCGAGAAGATGAGCTCACTCGGTACGGCCGCTTGCCCTCCATACCATATCGCGTTTGTGATTGGTGGCACATCGGCAGAGACCAACCTCAAGACGGTTAAACTAGCCTCGGCTAAGTACTACGACGAACTACCAACAGAGGGCAACGAAGGCGGACAAGCCTTCCGCGATATCGCTCTCGAGCAAGAAGTACTCGCCGAGGCACATCGCCTAGGTCTAGGGGCACAGTTTGGCGGCAAGTACTTCGCACACGACGTGCGCATCATTCGCCTGCCTCGTCACGGCGCATCTTGCCCTGTTGGTATGGGCGTGAGCTGTTCGGCCGACCGCAATATCAAGGCCAAAATCAACCGCGACGGTATCTGGATTGAGAAGCTAGAGACCAATCCCGGTCGTCTCATCCCCGAGGAACTAAGGGCAGCAGGTGAGGGCGATGTGGTGAAAATCGATCTCAATCGCCCAATGCCTGAGATCCTTGCCGAGCTAAGCAAGTATCCAGTCTCCACACGCCTCTCGCTCAATGGGACAATCATCGTAGGGCGCGACATCGCTCACGCCAAGCTCAAGGAGCGCATCGACAGAGGCGAAGGGCTCCCTCAGTACATCAAGGATCATCCTATCTACTACGCAGGCCCAGCTAAAACTCCTGCAGGTATGCCTAGCGGTTCGTTTGGCCCTACTACGGCAGGACGTATGGATAGCTACGTGGATCTCTTCCAGAGCCACGGGGGGAGTATGCTGATGATTGCCAAGGGTAACCGAAGCAAACAGGTAACGGATGCCTGCCATAAGTATGGTGGCTTCTACCTCGGTAGTGTTGGTGGCCCTGCCGCTATCCTCGCTCAAGACAGCATCAAGAAGGTAGAGTACCTCGAGTACCCCGAGCTAGGTATGGAGGCTATCTGGAAGATCGAGGTAGAGAACTTCCCAGCCTTCATCCTCGTAGACGACAAGGGCAACGACTTCTTCGAGCAGATCAAAAACAAGTGCTCTGGCTGTGGCATGACTAAGTAGCCAAGCGATCACCTCAAGGGGCTGTGGCAAAATTCTTTTTTGTACACAGCCCCTTTTTCATACTTCAGAGTGCGCAAGTAACAGAGCAGTTGGCATGATCTGAAACGTCCTTCATACCCTATCACTAATCATTGGAGAATCTCAATGATATTTATTGCTGTCTGGTAAAGTTTTTAGTAACTAAAAGGCTGGCTTCGAGAAATGAAGTCAGCCCTAATTTCGTTACCTCGTTGTCGCAAAGCCAAAAGATGAATAGAGGTACAATTAGGGTCTGACGGACTAAAGCTAAATCTTAGCTAGTCCTTACGACCAACTGATATGAACCACAAACATTCTTTGGAGCAAGCTTAGCTCTATATAGAGAACGTCTTGCT
>JAUMYV010000126.1 GCA_030528445.1 Porphyromonadaceae bacterium
ATACGGCTATGGTTATGGATACGGCTATGGAAATAAGCCATCAAAAAGTGGGCTTCTCTCTAGATTTCGAAAATCATAATTATTTATGAGATCAGCTAAACATGCTTATCTCATCATGGCACATACCGACAAGTACCTACTACAGGTACTTGTCGGTATGCTTGATGATGAACGCAACGATATCTATATTCATATAGATAAGAAGTGGAGAGACTTCACACCAAACTGGTTGTCAGTCTCTAAATCCAACCTCTACATCCTCGACAAACGCATAGATGCTAGGTGGGGACACCCCAACCTAATTGAGGTAGAATACGCCTTATTCGAAGCTGCCTACAAGCGAAGTTATTACAGTTACTATCACCTCCTTTCTGGAACAGATTTACCAATAAAAACTCAGGACTACATCCATCGCTTTTTTGATTCTAACCAAGGGAGGGAATTTGTCTCTTACTGGGATCCATATCAACGCAATGGTGACGCAGAACTAAAAATCAGTAGATACTACCTATTCATGAAATACGAAAAGATGGCATGGAGAATCCCAAGTATTTTGATTGCAAAGTGTCGAGAGTTTTTAGCTCGCACACTGCCTAGAAGAAAATTCGAATACCAATATAAAAAAGGGTCTCAATGGCTCAGCCTCACCCATAGCTCTATAAATATGCTACTTGAACATCGTGCTTTTGTCGAAAAGAGAGCAAAATATACCAGATCTGGAGATGAGATTTTTCTCCAAACTCTTCTTTGGGAGTTCTGCAACTCTAACCTCTATAAGCACAATGGGTCGTATGACCGAGCCGCTATGCGAGAGATTCGATGGTCTCCCAATGCTAACTCCCCAGATACTTACACGATGAAAGATAAGGACTTCCTCATGGCTTCTGATATGCTCTTTGCTCGCAAGTTTAGCTCTACCATAGACCGAGAGATTATCGACTTCATCCAAAAGGAATTTTCCAAATAAGACACAGCCCTCTTTACTTCAAACTTTTTCCTCCTCAATTATGCCTCAACTGATCTATCGTATAGCAGACCAATATCTTGTACTGCACACCCCAGATCCTTTGGCTACAGCGGCTATCTTGCCGAACTACGAGCCATTTCGTCAGCCATCTATCCCAGACGAGATAGAGCCGATTGTTGAAGTCTGGGGTAACTGCACTTGCAGCCAAGATGCAGACGACAAGCTCCTAGAGGAGGTAAATGACATCTATTATTACTCTCGTGTCTACAAGCACGGCGATGGTACACGCATCGAGATGAAGCATCTAGGAGTAGAGGAAGTTGGCTGTTTTAGCGCAGATTGGCGCAAGCTACACTGCAGATCGGCACTAACCAATAGCCAAGCCCGATACTTGATTGATCGCCTTATTATGATAGCTTTCAGCATAGTTACCGCGGGGTTAAAGATGCTCAAGGTGCATGCCTCTGTTACGGAGCTAGATGGTCGTGCTTTAATCTTCTTAGGAGTCAGTGGTACAGGCAAAAGCACACACAGTCGCTTGTGGCGTGAGCTAGTGCCTGGTGCTACTCTACTCAACGACGACGAGCCGATCGTCAGGGTAATGCCCGATGGCTCTATTAGGGTTTATGGTTGCCCATGGAGTGGCAGTACGCCTTGCTATAGGGATCGATCTGCTGATGTTGCAGCCTTTGTACATCTCTACCAAAGCCCAGAGAATAAGCTAACGAAACTCGGGGCTCTACAAGCTTTCGATTCCCTCTTCTCTTCCTCAGCCTTTATGCTTTCGGAGTCTAAAGTACGTCAGCAGGTATTCAATACCGTTGCTGATGTGCTTGAGCGTATCCCTGTATACAGGCTAGATTGTCGCCCAGATGCAGAGGCAGTATCTCTAACCAAGTCTCTGCTCCAATAGTATGATAGATAAGACTCTGAGCCGCGTCCTCGTCCTCGATAGCCAAGTATTCTTTGCACAAATCCTCAAGGATCTTGAGCAGGGCAAGCGCGTTACCATTTTTGCCAAAGGCTGGAGTATGCTCCCGATGATCTGGCAAAAGCGAGACACCCTACTACTTGCACCTTTGACCAAGGATAGCATCTCCCAGGGGAGGATTGTCTTGGCTCAGCTATCCGACAAGCGATTTGTCATTCATCGGATTGCTAAGATGCAAGGCGATCGACTTACTCTCAGAGGAGATGGCAACCCCTACCAAATAGAGCAATGTACCAAGGCTCAAGTGCTGGCGGAGCTTGTGGGGGTAACGCGTAATGGGAAAATGCTCCTGCAAGGGACGATACGCTGGAGATTATTCGAGCATTTGTGGCCGAGTCATCCACTTGCCCGACGCATCCTCTTACGTATTTATCGATCGATAAACTCCATTTAGCAAGAAGCTATCCGAAGGCTTTTCCAAAGGCTTAGTCATCAAAGGCCAATGGTGTCAATCCACTTGTCTACTTCACGACGAGTGGATTTTTGCTTGGTGCTTCTAAGCAAGATCTACGCCTGGAGGTCTCAGCTCTCCAATCCTCTATTTCACCGCTTGGAGCCTAATAAGAGGCACGAAGCAATCTCCTAATCAATACTTGTGAGAGCTAGAGCTTTGGCCTATATTTGCGTATAGATAGTGGGTGTTGTCTCGACTTACTTTGACCTGTAAGAGACAGGCATCCTCTGCAGACTCAAATCATTCTTAATCAAACATCAGGTAATACTATGACTACCGAATGGAAAGATAGCTACGCCAGCAAGTGCGTAACAGCGACAGAGGCCGTGCGACGTGGTGTCAAACAGGGTGATCACATCGTACTTGGTCACGCAGCGGCTACACCCGATAGCATCGTCAAAGCTCTGTATGACTTACGCGAGGAGCTGAAGGATCTCAAGACATTTCATCTACTCTACTTGGGCGAACCTTGGCATCTGAAGCCAGAGATGAGCTCTACGGTCAAGCCCTACATCAACTTCCTCGACAAAAACTCTCGCACAGCCTATCGAGAGCACCGAGCAGAGTTTATCCCATGTCACTTCCACGAAGTCCCAACTCTCTTCACTTCGGGCGCTTTTCCCGTAGATGTAGCGATGGTTCAGCTCTCTCGGCCCAATGCCGAGGGCTACTGTTCGTTCGGTATTTCTAACGACTACACCAAGACCGCTGCCAATCAAGCTCGCGTCGTGATTGCCGAGGTTAATAAACAAATGCCATTCATCGCAGGAGACAACCTAATACACGTCTCAGAGCTAGACTACATCGTCGAGATTGATCGCCCTCTTATTGCTCTGCCTGTAGCGACGGTAGGCGAAGTGGAGCTCAAGATAGCCAGCTACTGTGCCGAGCTTGTCCAAGACGGAGACACCCTACAGCTCGGTATCGGAGCTATACCCGATGCTGTATTGCAGTGCCTCAAAGATCGCAAAGACCTCGGCATACACACCGAGATGTTTACCGATGGGGTGATGCATCTAGCTCGCTCGGGGCAAATCAATGGAGCACGCAAGACTCTTCATCCTGGCAAGATTGTGACCACATTCGTGATGGGGTCACAGGAGCTATACGACTTTCTAGACCACAACGATACTATCGAGATCTATCCCGTTAGCTATACCAACGACCCATACATCGTAGGACAAAACGATAGGCTCATCTCGATCAACTCTTGTCTAGAGATTGACCTAACGGGGCAAGTAGCCTCGGAGGCTATTGGCTCCGATCAATTCAGTGGCACAGGCGGGCAGGTAGACTTCTTGAGAGGGGCTAAGCGAAGCAAAGGCGGATGCTCAATTCTGGCCTTCCGCTCCACTGCACAGAATGATAGCATCTCACGCATTGTTCCTATGTTTGGCGAAGGGTCGAACGTAACGGCAGGGCGCAACGAGGTGGACTACATCATCACCGAATATGGTCGCGTACGCCTGAGTGGCCTATCGATCAGAGAACGTGCAGAGGCACTGGTATCTATTGCACACCCCAAGTTCCGACCAATGCTTGAGGCGGCTATTCGCCAGAGATTCTACGGCGAATAGATTTGCTTGGCTAAGCACGTACTTCTCTGTGTTTGCATAAGAAAGGGGGCTGTGGCAAAATTTATTTTTGCTGCAGCCCCTTTTAGGTGTTTCAGTGAATAACATCGACCAAACT